>JAWOKW010000001.1:0-15162 GCA_033854095.1 Candidatus Methanoperedens sp.
GAGCCTTTCTTCCGGGCTCAGCTTATAGAAACCCGATATTTTTGATGTTTTTGTCATGATTCACCGCTAAGTGGGTTTTAGATGGTTGAAAGGTATAAATAGATTTTTGGCGATTTTCCAGAGAAAACGATTTCGACAGGTTTATATAGTATATACATTATACAGAACATATCTTACAAATTAATTGAACCTGCTTAAAAATATAAGATGGCGGGGTCATGGGGTGAAGAGATTGAAACAAAGTCAGGATCGAGTTAATCGTATTGCTTTTGAAAAGAGAATAATCAGCGCTGGAAAATGTGGATGGTGCTGACAATGAATAATAGAATGATATTGATGAAAGTAGCAGCTGTTTTGTTTTTAATTCAAGTATTCTCTATTTCTTCTGTGTTTGGTCTTTCAAACCAATTCAATAATACATATTCAGATCGTGGTCTGGATACTGACGGCGATGGGTTCTTCGATTATATTGCCATCGATGTGGGCGTGAACGTCAGCAAGGCTGGGTACTATTATGTCAACGGTAATCTCTACAACGGTTCTGGCTGGTATATTGATTCAACCAGCAATTATACAAACCTGAATTCAGGAAATCAGACAGTTCAGTTGAGATTCAGAGGAGCACAAATCTGGCAGTACCGAATGAGCGGTACATTTAATCTAAGCTATTTATATTTATACAATTCAACCAGTTGGGAACAGTTTGATTACAGGTATTATGCATATACTACTAACTCTTACAATTACACGGACTTCCGTCCACAAGCGATACTCATGCCGGGAATAAGGGACTATGGCATTGATGAAGATAACAATGGGCTTTATGATTATCTTGTTATTGAGAAACAGGTAAACGTGACGACCGCTGGAGACTATGAACTTGACGGCTACCTGTACAATCCATCAGGATATTATATAGGCTACGCTTATAACTACACGACATTAAACTCTGGTGTGCAAAACATTACTCTTAGATTCAATGGTGTGCAGATATACAAATCTAATAGTACAGGCAACTTTACATTGCACACTAATTTATACGGTTATTCGAGTTCAGATTTATCTGCTTCTACAGTTCAGCAAGCTAAGGAAAAATTGGTAATGCCGAAGATGGAAGAAACCGAAGAAATAAACACATCATCTCATGACCTCAAGCCTCTTGCCATTTCGCTAAAGCAACTCGCTAACACGAGTATATGGCAATGGTTTGATTCAGCAACTGATTTAACAGGATACTACAGCTATACTCAGTTCGAAAGACTGCCTGCTCGGTTCAGTGATGCATATTCTGACTATGGACTTGATACTGACGGCAACGGATTCTATGACTACATTGTTATCAATGTGGGCGTGAACGTCAGTAAAGCAGGGAATTATCAAGTAAGTGGATCCCTTTACAACGGTTCTGGTTGGTATATTAATTGGACGGACAATTCCGCCTACTTAGATGCAGGAAACCAGACTGTTCAGTTAAGGTTTAACGGAGCAAAAATCTGGCAGTATCGAATGAACGGAACATTCGACTTAAAGTACCTGTATTTATATAATGCAAGCGATGGAAGTCAGTTCGATTACAGGTATTATGCATCATATACCACTGGGCCATACAATTATACTGACTTTAGACCTGCTGCTCAATTCAATGATGTATATTCAGATCGCGCTCTGGATACTGACGGCAATGGGCTCTCCGATTACATTGCCATCGATGTGGGCGTGAACGTCAGCAAAGCAGGGTATTATCAAGTAAGCGGGGAACTTTACAACAATTTTGGCTGGTATATTAATCAAACGAGCAATTCCACCTACTTAGATGCAGGAAACCAGACTGTTCAGTTGCAGTTCAGCGGAGCACAAATCTGGCAATATCGAATGAATGGAGCATTTGATCTGAGATACCTGGGTTTATACAATGCAAGCGACGGGAGAGAGCTTGATTACAGGTATTATGCATATACTACCATGTCATACAATTATATGGACTTTGGACCCGGCGTGTTCGACACAGGTGCTGGAAGCTATCCCTCGATTATGGGTATGCATAATGGAACGCTCAGGCTCGATCAGAGCATTAATGTGAGCAGAATGTACACGTATTCCAGTGCGGGCACAGGCGGGCACAGCGAGTACGCAGCCTTCTACTACCCCAACGGCACGTTGCTCGCAAGCGGAAGCTGGAGCGGCTCCCGCAGTGACTGGCACAACATCACCTTTGCGCCATTCACGCTTGAAGCGGGTGTTACATATAACTACACGATAAGAACAGGCTCATATCCACAGGTAATCCATAACAATATCCTTAACAACACCATCGGCACAATCACCTCGACTGAGTTCATCGATGCCAATGGCAGGCGTTATTCTGGCTGGATTCCTGCGATAAGGCTGGAATAAAAAGCAGGTCTATCCTTCCTATCTCATGGTCAAGAACGCAAAGAGCACAAAGATTACATATACTATCCAATCATAGATTAGAAATAAAGGCATAAGAATGCAAAAACTCAAAGCTAATATCACGGGCAGTAAGGTGCATGATGTTGGTTACAGGGTATTACTTGTCAATAAAGCATTGTCCCTGGGTGTGAATAATTTCAACACTTTCAATACTTATCTCAATGGTATTCAGGCAGTTATCGCGATCATCGAAGCTGATGAAGCAGAACTTGAGGAATTTAAGAGTTTTGTAAGCACTTTCGTACCTGCTGAGGCGATTGTGGAAAATATATCATTTGAAAGATACATTAGCAATGTGCCGCCTATAGAGCGGGTCATGCAGGCATTCCAGATGGAACATTGGGGAAAAGCCATTCCTATCCTTAAGCAAATGCTGGATAAGCAGGACAAGATGCTGGATAAGCAGGACAAGATGCTGGAAATAACCAAACAAGGTTTTGTAGAAGTGAAAGACGAAATGCACAAGGGTTTTGCTGAAGTGAAAGATGAAATGCACAAGGGATTTTCTGATGTCAAAGAAGAAATGGCAAAAGGATTTGGAGAAATACACCGCGATATTGGTGAGGTAAAAGAGGAAGTTCACCTGATGCGAGATGACTTCCGCGAGATGTTCATGCATGAAGTCAGCGAGCTCAGGGGCGAGATTGCAGAGGTAAAAGCCACGCTCGCAAGGATGCAGGCTGCTGGGCAGAAAGCGCAGGTGTAATTATCTTTCACTCCTTTATCCTCTTCAGCCTGAACGTATTCTCGCGCTCCATCTCTTCAAGCCTGAGCACGATAAAATCCTTGGCTTCTGTAAGTTCAGGTATCACCCTGAACTCAAGAGCGTTCACCCTGCGTTTTGTTTTCTCTATATCTTCAAGCAGCTTTTTCATTGTGGTCTCGATCTCAGCAGCGAGGATTATCTTCTCCACAAGGACTTCATAAGCATCAACAGCCTCATCTATCCTTGAGCTTGTGCCGATAATGCCGTATCCGTGCTTATCGAGCTTCTTGTGAACACTTGAAGCCTCTATCTTGGGAACGACAACTCCCATCACGTTCTTGCTCTCAAGTTCAAGCTTTGGGACATCTGTAAGGGCAAATGCAGTGGACTTCACCACCACATCGCCTTCAACAGATTTGGCGATAGCAAGCTTCTGGGAAGCAAGAGTAAACTGTTTTTCCACCTCAGCCCTTATGTCTTTAGCTTTCTCAAGTATTGCAAATAATTCCAGGATCAAGCCATCGCGCTTCATTTTCAGAAGTTTATGTCCGCTCTGGCTGAGCCTGATTTTCTTCTTGAGCTCAATAAGCTCTGAGCGTGTTGGTTTTATAGTATCTTTGATAGCCATACTACTCTTTTTTCGCCCTGTGGGCTGGATGATATTTCTGGATGTATTTATTATCGATTCTTGTGAGCTGTGCTTCAGGAAGTTCTGAGAGAAGCTCCCAGCCAAGATCAAGTGTGACCTCGATATCCCTGTTCTCATCAATGCCCTGGCGCACGAACCTGTCCTCGAACATATCTGCGAACTCAAGGAATTTCTTATCCCTCTCTGAGAGCGCCTCCTTGCCTACTATAGCCACAAGTCCACGAAGGTCTCGCCCTTCAGCATATGCTGCATATAACTGGTCTGAGACCGCCTTGTGGTCATCTCGCGTCCTGGTTGCTCCTATGCCAGAGTTCATGAGCCTTGAGAGCGAGGGGAGCACATTAATAGGAGGATATATAGCTTTCCTGTGCAGCTCTCTTGAAATCACAATCTGCCCCTCTGTAATATATCCAGAAAGGTCTGGGATCGGGTGCGTGATATCGTCGCCTGGCATGGACAATATTGGGAACTGCGTCACAGAGCCTTTTCTTCCTTTAACAACACCTGCGCGCTCATACAGCGATGCAAGGTCTGTGTACATATAGCCAGGGTAGCCGCGCCTTCCTGGAACTTCTTCTCTTGCTGCTCCCATCTGGCGCAGTGCTTCACAGTAGTTCGTGATATCAGTCAGAATGACAAGTACATGCGTATCGTGTTCGTATGCGAGGTATTCTGCTGCTGTAAGAGCAAGCCTTGGAGTGATGAGCCTCTCAACAGCAGGGTCATCAGCAAGATTAAGGAACACTACAGCCCGTTCAAGCGCACCTGTCCGCTCAAAGTCGCGCATAAAGTACTGCGCTTCTTCATTCGTGATGCCCATTGCAGCGAACACGACAGCGAACTGCTCGCCTGAGCCTCTCACCTTTGACTGCCTTGCTATCTGCAGTGCTATCTCGTTGTGCGGAAGCCCGGAACCAGAGAATATCGGCAGTTTCTGTCCGCGCACAAGCGTGTTCATGCCGTCTATGGTTGATATGCCTGTCTGGATGAATTCCTTTGGCGGAAGGCGAGCATATGGATTAATTGCAGCGCCTGTTATTTCAAGCCTGTCCTCGGGTACAATCTTTGGTCCTCCGTCAAGAGGTTCGCCCGAGCCTGAAAGTATTCTGCCGAGCAGGTCTATAGAAACCGGGAGTTTGATTGTCTCGCCTGTGAACCTGACGCCTGAATCCCTGTTAAGCCCTCCTGTTCCTTCAAATACCTGCACAACAACCACATCCTTGGAGGTATCAAGCACCTGTCCTCTCTTGCTTGAGCCGTCCTGCAGCGTGATATTGACAAGTTCATTGTAACCTACAGGTTCGGTTTTTTCAATAAAGATAAGAGGACCTGCGATTTCTCTTATCGTCTTGTATTCTTTTGCCATGTTATTTACCCCCGAGTTTCTTGAACTCTTCTTCCATGCCTGCTATGATGATGCCCAGTGCCTTATCAAAGTCCTTCTCGAATTTTACCTTTGCAAGGTCGTCTTTTGACTTTGATTTCAGGATATTCCCAAGTTCTGCCCCTTCTTCGAGCACGGTCTGGGCTTTGTTTCCCCATGTCATGATAGCTTTGAGCAATTTGTACTGCTTATTCATCGTGCTGAAGGTATCCACGTCGTGATATGCATTCTGCTGAAGGAAATATTCTCTAATCATTCGTGCTATTTCAAGTGTCAACTGCTGGTCTTCTGGAAGTGCATCTGACCCTACGAGCTGGACGATTTCCTGAAGCTCGGACTCTTTCTGGAGCAGTTCCATAGTATCGTTCTTGAGCTTCAGCCATTCAGAAGATACATTTCCATTATACCAGTCCCCAAGTGATTTCGTGTAGAGGGAGTAGCTATTGAGCCAGTTTATCGCAGGGAAATGCCGCCTCTGTGCAAGTTTGGCATCAAGTGCCCAGAATACTTTTACGATGCGAAGTGTGTTCTGGGTAACAGGCTCTGAGAAATCGCCGCCAGGAGGTGAAACCGCTCCAATGACAGTGATAGAACCTTCTTTTCCGCAAAGTGCTTTCACCTTGCCTGAGCGCTCATAGAACTCAGACAATCTTGCGGCAAGATATGCAGGATAGCCCTCTTCGCCAGGCATCTCTTCAAGCCGTGATGAAATTTCCCTCATAGCTTCTGCCCATCTTGAAGTTGAATCTGCCATAAGGGAGACATCATATCCCATGTCCCTGTAATATTCAGCAATCGTAATCCCTGTGTAAACAGAGGCTTCTCTTGCTGCTACAGGCATGTTGGAGGTATTGGCTATAAGCACGGTTCTCTCCATTAAAGGTCTTCCTGTTTTTGGGTCTTCAAGTTCAGGGAACTCGCTCAGAACATCTGCCATTTCGTTGCCGCGTTCGCCGCATCCGATATATACTACTATCGAAGTATCGCTCCATTTTGCAAGTTGTTGCTGTGTCACTGTATTGTGGAGTATCATCGGCATGTTTCCGCCGACAAAATTATGGGTTCCGGGCACAGTTATGTCGTAAACTTCTTCCTCCGAATCAATGAATTTGACATCTGTAATTTTGTCGCAGAAAACAAAATCCAGCGCTTTTGCCAATTTTTGAAGATGTTCATCATGGTTGCCATGCAACCAGTTTACTGCCTTTTTGAATGTTATGGCTGTCTGGTTCTGGTCAATATAGTACGCAGCCGAAGGAATCCCTTCTTTTTCCAGTTCCCACGGCTTTGTATCACCTAATATCTGCTTGAATAGCGCACTTGTCATCGGCACTATGTCTGTTGAATTGAAATAGAACTCCTTGCTGTAGTAAGGATGGATTTTCACAGCCTCTCTTGCGCTTATGAACAGGCGATAATATGTCCTTCCGTTGACAACTTTATCCCGTGCGCTGAATAGAACACCAAGACGCAAAAGAAGGTATGCAAGCCCTTCATGCATGGATTTACTTGCAGTTGTGACTTCCACATTCCTCGGGCCTACATGCCCATCGCAGCTTATATACGCTGCAAGAAAGTGTTTTATTGCAGACTCCGGGGAAGCCAATAAACCCGCAGGAAGCGAGACATTCCGCGATTTTTTGTTCAATGGGAATCCTAAGGATACGAGAAGTTTAACAAGCGGCTGGCTTGAAACATGAATTGCTTCAACTGTATTGGCGTAGTACTCTTTTGTTTCCAGGCCAAAAAGATACTTTATCAAGAAGTTTACCCGTTCCCTTAACTCCTTTTTCTTATTAAAGAATTCAACGGTTTTCTTACCTTTTATCATGCCATCAGACATCAGATATCCCAGGAGCTCGGCAAACTCGTCGTTAAGATGTGAAGGCACGCTTATGGCTTTAGATTGCCTCTGGGTTTTTATTCTGAATGCTTTGAACTTTACTCCAGTTGTTTCCTCAAGCTTTCGCACAAAAGAAAGCGTTGGTTTGTTCCTTCCTGAGTAAAAGTTCTGCATGGTATATTCAGGAATGCCCATAATGGAAGCAAGTTCCTTTCGGGTCATGCTTTTCTTATTGACATGATCATCTATGGCGCAAGAAATCTGTTCCTCTAATCCCTCAACTCTGCAATCAAAATCGATGGTTATTTTCTGGTATTCTCCTATAATATCAATTTTTCTTGGCGAGATAATATAATCGCCAGCTTTCAAATGTTCTGCTTCGGTTTCGATTATGTTAAGCTCGGAATCCAGCCTGAATAGTTTATGTATAGGGGTGAGTTTCACACGGCGCCCTGAGCGCGTCTGTATTTGAATCATTCTTTCTGACGCACCACGATATACATGCGTTGCTTCTGCCTCAGTTATTTTTTCACCGTCAAATGTCTGGATTTTAAGCGGTTTAAAGAGCTCTATTATCTTTTCATGCCCGTTTTCTTCTGTAACTTTACCAAGATTATTTTCTTCAATGCTCCTGAAAACGTCTTTCATACACAAAAGCGAATTATTAACCAGAATCTTGGTATCTCCTGCAACACATTTTCCACTCCCGAATGGACCAGGAATCGCTGCTGTTCCGCCTTTCGCTACAGGGAAAAGGCTATCAAGCACCCTCTGCCCTGTGATCAGGGGTGTGTTTGGCAAAAGTTTTTTGTTCACAGGACGGGGCTTTCTGACTGGCCATTTTTGCATCATCATAAGTTCTTTATCATTGCTGAGGGTGCATATCGGTTCATCCACTTTGAATTTCCCGCTCTGTATCTCATCAACCGTGCCCGATACATCAGGAGGGACAAGTATTCTGTGTTCAATGTTCTGTGTTTCCTGGACAGTGCCTATTATATCGCCAGGATTTACTTTTGTGCCTTTGCCCACTGCTGGTACAAATTCCCATTCTTTCTCACGCGAGAGACCGTTCGCTGAGACCCCACGTTTAATAAAGTCGCCCATATTGTCTTTTAGAACAGGAAGCGGACGCTGGATACCATCATATATGCTCTCAAGCAGTCCTGGTCCGAGTTCGACCGACAGAGGCATACCTGTATTCTCCACAGGTTCGCCTGGTTTTATGCCAGAAGTCTCCTCATATACCTGGATCGTGGATTTATCACCTTCGATACCGATCACTTCGCCCATCAATCCTTCATTTCCGACTTTGACCACATCATACATCTTGGTAGTCAGACCACTTATGATAACAACTGGCCCTGATATTCTATGAATTTCACCTTTTGTTTTCATTTTATAAGACACCTACTTATGAATTTAATATACCCCCGAATTAATTCGGGGGTATTCACTTCCAGAGATCGACACCTACCGATTGTTTTATTTTATCGCGGAGGCTTGTGCTTTCAACTTCCCCGCCTATAGCTATTACCGTGGGTTCAACAGAGTTGTCCAATGTTTTTTGCATCTGTGGCGATAACTTTTTTATATCATCATTATGTATCACAAGGATGCCCACAGTGTTATCATTCAATACTCTCTGTATTCTGGCTTCGATATTATCAGATGATGTATCATAGGTTTTTCGAATGCCTGCAAGCCGAAAGCCTATCACAAAATCACTTTTTCCAACAACTGCGATTTCCATCTACATCACCAGGTGGGCTTTTATTATATCCTCAGGAAGCTTTGTTTCTTTTCCGCGCACGATTATTCTGAGGTTATCCACTTCGATCTTCTTGCTCAGGATATAATCCAGGATCGGAAGGATTGAGAGAGGATAATAATACGAAATCTGGGACGTATACACCAGCCCATATTTATCAAGGCGGTTCTCAATATTTATAAGAGAGGTCAGTTCGCCACTGACATCTGCTATTGCTTTCCAGTATGAATACTCTTCAAGAGCGCGTACGAACTCGGGGAATGAAAGTGAAGCGAGTTTTGCAAGGTCGCCCTCTTTAAGCTCCATGCCGCCTGGGATGAGATGCTTGATTATATCATCACGTTCCATACCAGCACGCTTCATCCTGAAGAGCATCTTCAGGTTCTTGAGGTCTATCTCTGTTCTCAGAAATTTTAAGAAGAGTTTATTTCCAGCAGACGCTGCAGCTTCAATGCGCTTGAAGTAATATCTTTTGTCAAGGGCGTTCTCGATCTCTGCAAGGTCACCTTTATACCCTTCAAGTGCAGGGTAATAAGGCGTTTTTGCCAGCGCTGCAATTACACCCTCGACAGTGCTGATCTTGACAAGCTCTGTGATATCCCTGTATCTTAACTGACCGCCAGAGACCACATGTTCAAGTATCTCTTCTTCACCTGCGCCTGAAAATTTTCCTCTGAGTATGGTTTTTATGTTCCATATATCCCATGACCGCAGATATTCTGTAATCAAAAAGTTGGCTTCATTCTGCGACACTTCTATTAATTTGCGGTATGTGAGTGCGAGGTTCTGGTTCAGCGCATGTTCGAATAAATCGAGGTCATGATATTTTTTACTGAGTTCATCAACATCTTTTTTATACTCAGATTCCTCTATAAAGCGGGTAATTTCATGCGTATCCATGTTGAGAAACTTGGGATACATCTCTTTCGGGATAAGTTTGCTCTTCATAGCCCGAACTCTGGCTACGATGTAGGCGTATTTGATAACGTTTGAAACACCCATTTTTTCACCCGAACAGGATATCAGAGACCTGTTTCAACGACTGTTCGTTGACATTTTTTAAAATCGTGTCATACCTGAAATCAAGATGCACCGTACCGTCATCATTTTGTAGTATAACTCCTCCGATGCAGTCGATTTCACCTGCATAATCCAGTTTTGTGAGTTTCCTGATCGTGGTTTTATCCTTACCTGCTGAGGATATCTTTGCATTATTGTCTTCGTTCTTTTCTATAATTGATCTCAGGAGCTTGAGGTTCTTATCAGCAGGCAATTTTTTGACAGCATCTTTTGCTTTTTCATACACTTCGTCAAGGAGTTCTTTGCGTGTATTGAGTATGGCTCTTTTGACTTCAAGATTTGCACTCGACAGCTCCTGCTGCCGCATTCGTTCGATTTCCTTTCTTGCAGCTTCCTGTTTTGCAGCTTTTATCTTCGCTGCCTGTGATTGTGCTTCTGCGATAATCTTTGAGACTTCCTGCTGCGTTTCTCCTGCTATCCTGTCTGCTTCAGCCTTACCTTTGGATTTAATTTCCTGAACTATCGAATCAAGTCCCATAGTTGTTCACTTTATCTTAGAACACGAACAATAATATCAATGCTACGACAAGACCGAAGATTGCTATAGATTCAGGGATGACGGTCATCAACAGACCTTTACCAAAGAATTTCTCATCTTCAGCCATGGCACCGACTGCTGCGGCACCGATTCCCTGTTCGCCCAGGCCTGCTCCGATTCCGGATAGTCCTGCTGCTATTCCTGCACCAATTGCAACCAATCCTGCTTGTGTTGGATCTACCATATTTTATTATTCCTCCGTATATTTTCTATTATAACCAAAGGGGGCATACTTTTTACCCCCTCCTTCATAAAATTTAGTGAAAAACTCAACGTATTGAAGTCTCAATGAGTGAAGGCCAGGTCCAATAATGCCCAATAACAGATTTATCAGATGCCCGATAAACAGTATTATAACTCCTACAATGGCAATGCCGATTCCCTTGCCAAGCAGTATTCCTTCAGGCTTTATGAACAGGTTCATGGAAAGCGTATTCACTGCAAGAGCTATTCCTGCTGAGGATAGACCTATTGCAAGTATCCTTGTATATGAAAGGACATTGCTTAAGAGGGTGGGTATCTCCAGAATCGACATGAAACCTTCACCTTTTATCAACAGGGCGATTCCCACTACTGCAAGTCCAACACCCCCTGCAAAAACAGCATCCTTTGATGGAACTGGCAGACCTGACATCAGAGCAGGCATTAGTTTAGCTATGGCAGTAACGCCTCCAATCAGGATCAGACTCCAGCTTCCTTTTGCATAAACCGCATGCTTTAAACCGTGCTCTATTACAATGTTCCTGAAACCAAGGACAAGTCCAAGGAAGATATGTATTATTCCTATTACTAATGTCATCAGAAGAAGCGACTGCACTGAACTGAACCTGTTCACAGGCAGTTGAAATCCTGAAATTGAGGGTCCAGCGATTCCAAGAATCCCTTCTTCCAGTTTTCCTCCGACATCTACATTGAAAATCGGAAAGCCGAAAAATTCTCCGTAAATGATACCAAATACGACAGAGAGCATTGCTGAAAGAAGTAGTATCAATGCAAGTGCATTAAGATCTCCGCTCTTGAACTTACTTTTTATTATAAATGCTAAAGCTGCCACAATAATGCCATACCCGATATCTCCCAGCATGATGGCGTAAAATAAGGGAAAGGTAATGAAGACCACTGATGCAGGATCTATCTCTCTGTATTTTGGGGTCGCAAAAGTGTTTATCAGGAGTTCAAAGGGTTTTGCAGGTGCAGGGTTTTCAAGCTCTACAGGTATATCTTCTTCTTTTACTTTTTCATCGAGTTTTGTTAAATATACCTGTTCACCTGTGCTTTTCTTTAATTCTGACTCAAGTTCATCATATTTTCTTGAAGGCACCCAGCCATCTATAATAAATGCGTTCGGACTTGTGGCAAATCTCAGAGGGGCTTCAGCTTTCCTCGTCTCTATCGACAGATACTCATCAGCAGCAAGTATGAAATCTGAATACTCCTTTTTAATGTTATCAAGCTCAGATTTTATAGAAGCCTGTTTCTCTTTAAGCGCAGAGACCTCCTTTGTCAACTCCTCGATGATCACAGGGGGATTGCCTTTCAGGTCTGGTATTTTTAATTCAACGTATGTCCGCTCTTCCTGGAGGAGCTTCTGAACCTCCTCCTCAAAGGCTTTTGGAATAAAAAGGGCGAACATTTTTCTTTTTTCGTATTCCCCGGTAAATAGTTCGTAATTATTTGTTATTTTAGAGATTTGTGGCTCTATATTGCCCTCGGTATATCCGGCATATACTTTTACAGTCTCATATCCAAGGTAAGCATCCATCGATAATGGAAGCCCAAGGAATGGTCTCACAGCAGACATCAGGTCTTCCTTTTCTTTAATCTTAGATTCAATGCCCTTTAATGCATCAAAGCGAGATGAAACTTCTTTCTGAAGATTTGTGATTTTTTCATCGATCTGAGAAGGCAGTTCTTTTGAACTTTGTTTTACTGCAAGTTCTTTCTCTCTAACTCCAAGCTGATTGGATATTCCCCTTAAAGAAAGGAGATGCTCTGATAGTTTTGAGGCAGGCTGTAAGGGCATACCTATCTTGAAATCCGTTCCTTCTTCGCTGTAATCTGTTATATGAAGCAGGTTCAACTCATGAAGAGATGATATGGTGGGCTCCATGATTTTCCTTGTGCCTGCTATCAGCACTCTTGTCATTTTTGTAGGTTTAAGCATCTGCCGCCCTCTCAAACTCAGTTAAAATAAATTTTGTGGCTTTTGATGTGTTCTTTTGTGCGTTCCTTTTTATCACTGAAGCATCCAGAAAACCTTTTTCTATGATTTTTTCTTTTTCTTTCTGAATCTGCTCTCTCGCTTTGTTTATCTCAGATTCAGCACTCTGTAAGGCTTCCTCCTCTGTTTTTCTGATGATTTCCTTAGAACGCATTTTAGCTTCAGAAATCTCTCGATTTTTCGCTTCATTTGCCTTAGCGACCATAGTCTTGGTGTCATCTTCAGCCCGCTTTATCTCAGATAAAATTTCAGCTTTAGTCATTCAATTCCTCTATGGTATGAAACAATAATAGCTTCGTTTTGACCCATTCCCATAAGAGAGCATCTACATAAATTATTCGGTTTGTGTCAGGCGCATCGCTATTTTTAATGAACAATCGTGTTGGAATAACCGCACAGGTTTGACGCTATCTTTATTAATCCTTAAAATAATATATCTTTAAATGAAACGTCTTACCCTCATGGTCTCAGGCGATGTCCAGCAAGCAGGATACAGGAATAAAATGGTGGAATTTGGCACAAGTCTTGGGCTGACAGGCTATGCTGAGAACCTGCCGGACGGCAGGGTAAAGGTAGTTGCAGAGGGAGAGGAAAGAAAACTTGCTATTCTAAAAGAAGTTGCCAATATTAAGAACGCGCTCATAGATGTGGAAAAGATAGAAAGCAGTTTCAGCGAAGCTACTGGCGAGTTCTCTGGCTTCTTCAAGCATGTGAAAGAAGGAGAGACCGATGAAAGACTGGATAAGGCAGCGGAGCTTCTGAAAGAAGTAATTGTTACTATGAAGCAGGGGTTTAATAGATTAGGAGATGGGCAGGACAAGATGCTGGAAAAGCAGGATAAAATGCTGGAAAAGCAGGATTCTCTAATAAGAATTACTGAAAGAGGATTTACAGATATGAAAACAGGTTTTGTGGAGGTCAGAGAAGAGATTCATTCGGTAAGAGATGACTTCCGCGAGATGTTCATGCACGAAGTCAGCGAGCTCAGGGGCGAGATAGCGGAAGTAAAAGCCACGCTTGCAAGGATGCAGGCTGCTGGATGAGTGGGTTCACAAACATTTGTAATTAATTTTCATTGAAGATTTCGAAAGATTTTTATATTATAAAGTTTTATTAGAACAATCTGGCAGGAATGCTGGAAAAACGGTGGCAGGCAATCTCACGACAAAAGGAGGATAAAATATGGTAGTCTCAGGTAGAAGAGGGTGCATCCTCAGAATCGCAATCGGAATAACGGCGCTGGTATTGTTGCTGGCGGGGGGGGCGGGGGGTGTGCCAGTGGAGGAGTGGAACAGGACATTTTGGGGAGACTACATTCACTCCGTTCAGCAGACATCGGATGGCAGATATATTCTCGCAGGTACTACGGACTCGTATAGTGCTACTGGTGGTGATGCCCATTTCATCAAAGTTTCGAGTGATGCAGACGCAATACTGAGTTTGTCAAAAATTAGCTCAGTAGTTAAAAACACAACTGCAATCATAACATGGGTCACTAATAGTTTTTCTGATAGCATGATAAAATACGGTCTTTCGACAGGAAATTACACTTTTATGAAGTATATCAATGATAGTGTTATTTCCCATAATGTTACCCTGAACAATTTATCGCCTGATACTAACTACTATTTTGTTGTAAACAGCAAGGATGCAACAGGTTCGACCCAAAGCGATGAAAAAACCTTTTGGACCCCTTATGATAATTTCCAGGGAAATCTCAATATCACAGATATAGAAATAAAGCAACTAACCGATTATGAAGAACGTGCAAATCACCCTGTTTGGATAGGGGATAAGATATTCTATGCTTCAAATATATCTGGAAACATGGATGTCTGGATGATGGATAAAGATGGGTCTAATAAAACCCAGATCACGAATTCCACTGCGGATGAATACCCGTCTGATAGCTGGGTTTCATGGGAGAATAATTCAACAATATACAAAATTCTTTATGTCTTAAGAACAAATGGAAGTAGTGATATTTGGTTAATGAATGGAGATGGAAGTAATAAAGTTCGACTGACAAATGATTCTTATGAAAACTTAAATCCCAAATTAGTTTCTGCACCTGCGCCAGTGATCTTCGGGATGCAGCCCTCAGATACAATAAACAACAATGTACCTTTAATCAATGCCAGCTATTATAGTAATTATGGTAATATCAGCAAAGTGAATATTTCGGTAGATGGCTTTGATGTAACACAATTTGCTAATATTTCAATCTCTAATTTGAGTTATATTCCAGCAGAACCATTAAAAATGGGCTGGCATAATTTCACGGTAAGTGTGGAAACAGATAGATACACAAAAAGTATCAAATATCAGTTTTTTAATATTAGATACATTTTTAATACATCGCCACTGTGTGTGGTGTTCACCAATACTCCTAGTGTCAAGTCAACTCTCAAGGGTCGGATAAAGTCGAGATAACTTTATCCGGGCATTTTCTGTAGTGAATTGCCAATTAACTTTCGCGTTCTTGTTGTTTCTATTTTTCTCCCATGCCAGCACCT
>JAWOKW010000002.1:0-3201 GCA_033854095.1 Candidatus Methanoperedens sp.
ATCCTTTTAATTCATCCGCAGTCAACTCCGCATACTCCCCCTGAGGCGTATTAAATTTTGTAATCGATATAGCCCCGGATTCATGCTCGCTTGCGCTCCACATAAACCAGGCACCGTAAATTAAAAAGAGAAATCCAAAAGAGATAGCGAGTGCCTTTAATGCAAAGACAACCGACCTCACCTTATAGGCATACGCAGCTATAGCAGACAGAATCAAACAGATAAATAAAGGAATTACCAATTGCCAAATCCCGTCTAAATTAACTGCTGATAATAGCGTTATTAACCTGCTTAAAATCAATCCTATGGGTAAAGATAAGATTCCTATCAGGAAAAATATCAGGTATACCCATCGTTTTTCTTTTTGGTTTGTTGAGTTATTCGTCATTTTATCCACCTCTTTCTAAATAATTTGCTCAGTATCAAAGTTATAACAGCAAGGATGAAGAAAAAAGGATTATAACCACTACCGCTATTCATTCTCTCGCCTCATCATCGTTAGGAAGTTTCTCGTTTCGATAGTTTCTCCTATACATCATAAAAGCCACAATAAGAACCAACATTGAGAGCACTGCCCCCAGCGATGGTGCACCCTTTACAGGTCCGAATTTTTCACTCTCAGCAAGCGTTCCATGTGAAAAAGCATACAGTTTTCCATCCTGCACAGTAAGAAATAATTTATCGCCGCTTATTACAGGCTTAGAAGCGCTGTTATATCCCTGAACTTTAACGCCGCGCCAGATAAGATCACCCGTTGATGCGTTCAGTGCTTCAATTAATGCTGAATTGCTGGAACCACCGATGTAAAGTACGTCTCCTGAAATAGCTAGAGAAGGAGAATTCAATGAACTTTCGTATGTAAAGACTTTTTTCCCATTCTCCATGCTCAGCACAGTATCGCTTGTGAATAGGAAGTTATCCTTAACAGCCTCTACCTTTCTGAACCCCGGAAGCGATGTTCTCCAAATCTCTTTTCCGTCTTCTAAAAGATACGCCTGAACCGAGCCGTTGCTGCTGATGAATAACTTCCCATTACTGATTACAGGTGCGCTTTCAATCGAGAATGGAATTCTTTTAACCCATTCTTCTTTCCCCGTTTCAGCATCCAGAGCAAAGATGATTGTGGAAATATTCTGTGGCGGCTCAGGAGGAATCGTTTCTCCTGGCTTGGGCGGTTCGGTGACGGTCGGTACCCTTGGTCCTGTATAGTATATCTCAATACTCTGCACAGCAAGTATTACTTTATTTTCTCCTGCCGCAAGAGGGCGAGCCCAATTAATTACCAAGTGAGTTTCATCTTCACTGGGAAGTTTTGGTTCATACGTCCACACAATCGAACCGTTTTCAAGAGAAAGAGCGAAAGCCTGACCTGAAAGTACGAGGTTCTTGTATATAATCGGTGGCTGGTCACCGCTTTCAATTCCGCGCCTCCATTTTTCTGCGCCGTTTGAAAGAGCATATATATTCATATTGTCGCTTACCACAACAACGTCACCAAGAACTGCAATACCTCGAATATCCCAATCTGTTTTGTATTTCCAGAGGAGTTTTCCACTGCTTTCATTGAGAGCCAAAAGCCATTCCTGTACATTTTGACCGTCAACGGTTATCCCTCTTGTATATACGGTATTATTGGATATAACTGGCCCGACGGGCTCAAATCCCGGAGAGCGGTATCCGAGATCAAAAGCCCATGATAATTTTAAAGGAGGTTCCACACTATCGGGAGTAAAAGAGGTATGACCTGCATCTTTTCCCCACATATTCCAGTCCGCTGCCTGGACTCCAGAGCTTAAGCCAAACAGCATAACACCGGTAACAATCATCGCAATTTGATTCATCCTATTTTTGGAAATTCTCATGTCAGAATCCTCCTTTAAACCATCCCACCGTTTTTCAGGTAAGTCTTCCGAGTGGACAAACCTCAATTCTTAAGTTAGAACGTCTTAGTACATAAATCTTACGATTAATCGTCAAGTTAGTGAATTTAAACACATAGCTATGGATTAATAGGAAAAGTATATGGTTTAATACTCGGATAGAAGAAGTATATACACGCCCAAAAAAAAATAATTTATGAGTCCGCTTGAAAAGTTATTCGGCAAAACGGCACAGCTAACAGTGCTGGAATATCTTATGAAAAACAGAGGAGAAATCAATTATCTTTCAGGAATTGCACAGGGTACTGGATTATACCATTCCAGCGTTGCAAGAGTGCTTGAGCCACTCCTGGAAAATAACATTGTTATTGAGAAAAAGATCGGAAAGCAAATACGATCCTTTTCTCTAAATGAAGACCATAAAGCCACGCAGCTTGTGATGAAATTTTATGAAGAACTGAAGAAAGAGTTTGGCGATTAATCCACACCCTTCATCACAAACTCGCAGAATTCATCTCCTTTTGCAATGCACCTTACTTCTTCGGCATCTATATCCTTACCTTTTAGTACCTCTGCCAGACCTGCGTTATAGCCCCTTAAGAAATGGCAGACAGAAACTTCTGAAATTCCATAGCCCCTCGCAATGAATGAGTTCTCAACCCTGACCACAAGCTCATTTTTATTATTTTCTTCTATGCTGAACTTTCCCCACCCGAGCTCTGCATAGAAGTTCTGGACTGCTTCAATGAATTTTTTGTCTTTTAAATCCCATTCCTTGCTGAAGCGATTTATCCACCGCAGACCAGCTTTCTTACCGGCTTCATATAAAAGCACAGATGCGCCGTCAGAGCCCAGTATCTTTTCTGCATCCTTCTGTAGATTCACAAAGGTCTCAATGCTCACTATGACGGCAGGGACTTCAATAACCGAGAACTCCCCTTTGCTCCTTTTCCATGCCGCAGTTTCTCTGACGTCTTTTAACATAATCAAACAAAATAATTGTGGATGCGATTTAAATCTATCTATGTTTAAGGGGTATTTGACTTTTTATTTTGGGAACCAAGATAACAATTGGTGCATTAGATTTCGTGATGCGAGGCTTCAATTCAGGGCCCGAAGGTGAGGGCTTGGCGCAGAAAAGGGAAATCCCTGCTTCTCAGGAGGATCGCTTCCACGTCTGTGCTAATTTTTCTCCATCCTGATGGGATTGGATGAAGTGAGGGTGTTAGAACTTGCAAATTTACCCTATAATTACTTGCTGGCTACTCCAGCTTTCATTTTCTTTTCATACTGCGCGTTCCACCATAGTATGACAGGTTCG
>JAWOKW010000003.1:0-14816 GCA_033854095.1 Candidatus Methanoperedens sp.
GATTCCCCAAGTATCACACGGCTTGCTCGCGAATCCAGTACAGTAAATGCCTGTTCTGCGTTCTTGAAATTCGCCGTATCCTGCATGCTGTAAATAGCAGGCACGCCGTACAGCGTTATCAATCCTATCCCAAGAACAGTTATGCCAAGTATGATAGCATGACCCACGACCTCAGATACAGCCTTTTCAGAATCCAGGAACCTCACGTTATCCATGTATCTAACCCCGTGTTAACTATATAAACATCTTCGTTTGTTAAACTTGCTGTGCATGTTAAAGAGATGTCCTCGCTGGTACAATCCCAGGGCGTTATATCCTCAAAATAATCCATCCAGCCATCTGAATAACTGCTGTTAATCGTCATCGTGATACTGCTGACATTGCTGTAAAAAATAACGCCTGGCTCTCCCTTTACCCTGATACTGCTTACACCACTGCCGCCAACAGATGACTGCCCATTTAAATATACAACAGGGATTATAAGTACATTTCCTTTACTGGCAATAAGAGGCTTATAAACAGAGAGCGTATTGCTACCTGGATACCGCACCCACACCCCTGTACCCTCATATGCAGTGACCGTGTCCCCTACCGTGCTTTCAATGCTGTTCATCGACTGGTCAACAGCCGTTGTTTCTTCATTTTCTGAACTTGTCGAATTAAAAGCGGTCACATTGATCTTGATTGTGCTCCCTCCTGTGATGCTCAGCGTTCCTTCGTATAGCTTGAGCTCTATACTCTGGGACGGCGCCTGTCCCAGAACCACTTTATTGACATTTTCTGCAAGCACGATAAAGCTCTGTCTTGTATTTTCGATGTGTTTTGTCTCCTGTGCGTTCTTCATTATAGAGTAGCCTGCCGTCACCACAAGTCCTATAGAAAGCACAAGAATCCCTGTGATTGTGACAAAGTCCACTACCTCAGAGACAGCATTTTCAGAAGAAAGGAATTTTGTCATTTTCATGGTTCTTCATTTATAATTATATTATTGTTGCTATAATTTAACACATAGTTCTCAGAATCGCTAAAAATAGTCCCTTCAATAAGATTGGCAGAACTGTTGAAAGGAATCCATGATTTGGCACCGTTATCAGATTCCAGTATTATCTGTTTTGTGGAGTTATTTATATTTACAGTATAACTTTCATCTGCTATGTATGCAGGGATTGAGAAATCGTATTCGATTGCATTTACCATACCATCATAAGAATCAGTGATATTCACCATCACATCCACTATAGTTATTCTGACCGCAAGCTCGCTGCCCAGGATGTCAAAACTTTCCTGCATGGTTGTTCTTTCAGACTGTTGAGAAAGGGTATAAAAAGAAAAAACAACCGCGATAAATACGAACACGGTGATCGAGAGCATCAGTATAAAGCCGACAGAGACGGACACCGCCTCTTCACTGTCAGACAGCTTTCTATATATCACGAAATCACCGCGGCACTGAAACAGGAAATGTGATGTTAAAACGTATTCTGCTCGTTGCGAATGTTACTGTGAAATTCAGGAGATAATCCCGCGCGCGGGTAAAGTTCGCACCAGAAGTAATGCCAGTGATGTTGAATCTGCCCTGCGCATTTGCGCCGTTGAGGAATATAATAGAATAAGGGGATGCTATGTGCGAGGAGATGTTTGTATTATTTATAAAGTAATTCCCTGCTAAAAGATCAATCCGCCAGCTGGATGTTGTATTTGTTATATTTATAGAAAACGCACCTGTTATGTTCACTGTAATGTTGCTGCTGTTCACATTCTGGATCACGGTCCAGTTAGCCGCACCGCCTGCTGCTCCATTCTCAGTAAAATAACCATTAATACCGTTGCTCCAGCTCATATCTATACCCTCCCCATGCAGCGCATAAATCTCTGATAGAGCTGCACTGGAATTATTCATCTGTCTGCTGAAATTGATCAATCGCAGGGTTGAATTTGCCCCCTGTGCAGATGCATACGCGCTCCTTGCCTCGTCTCTTGTGGTTTGCAAAAGATTAACTGTATCGTATTTTGCAGGCTCTGTTCCTGCCTCGCTCGCAATATTACCTTCGAATATAACATTGTTAAGCATGACAGTAGCTACCACCAGTCCAATAGCGATAATAAAGCCTGCAAGCAGCATAAACTGTGCATCTTGATTTTCTATCAACCCATCACATTCTCCATAATGTCAGTTTAATATCTAATATATTATATAGATTAGTTGAAGGATCGATATCTTTTATAGATGGGTTGAAGGATGAATTAATATCGCTATTATGCAGCACAAGCTTCCTCGATACTATAACAGCATTATCTGAAGGGTCGCCATTGTTTATCATTTTCAGGGATGAAGGCATAAGAGTGACATTATCCAGAAAAGTTATCTCCACGTTATGCGCAATGCCCTGCTTAACCAGAATCCTGTTTAAAATATCAGTTAAGCTATTATTCAGGCTGCTGCTTGTACTACTTACATCAACATAGGCACTTCCATTCCAGATGTACATATCCCCGCTCCAGTTCACAATAGACTTCCTTAATTCAGAATCGTATCCAGGCTCTGCATAGTCAAGGGCGCTTAAAATATCCTGTCCCAGCAACTGGAGCTCAGACTCTACATGCACATTTGCAGTTGAAGAGGTTAAAGGCGTAATTGTGGTCGCATCGATAGCGTATATGATAATCATGAGCATAATTGCCGCAGCAGTTGCGCCTTCAAGCGTATGCAACTGTGCTTTTTCATCAAACATTACCACACCCTCAATGAGATGACAGCATAGCCCGAATTTGCAACCAATACAAAGCGTTTTGTCTGACCGATATTTGTATTATCCGGAAGTGCAGGGCCGCTCTGGTTCATTATAGTGCCGTTCGTATATGCGACCGATACATTCAGGTTAAAAAAGTTTTCATTGCTGAAAAGCCCGATTTCACGAAGCGTATTAGTGTACGTTGTTTTATCAGAATAATTCAATTTCGTATTATTGAAATAATACAATTTGCCCTGGTCAATAACATTCAGTGCACCTGTGTTGGTGTTCAGCATGCGCTCCACCAGCACAGCACTCGCCCTGTCAGCAGCCAGCGTGACCTCATCAGAGCTGGATTGAAAGGGAATTAACAGGCTGTACATAAACTGGAATACAAAGGCGACTGCTAAAAGAAAAATGCCTATACCAGCCATGTAATCCACAGTCATCTGAGCGCTCTCACTATCCACCTCTATAATTATGTTTTAGATTGTATTAAGACTTGCGAACAATGCCAGTACTTTACAAGAAATTACGAAAGTTTTTTATGTAGGTGTGAACAAAGTAGTTGTCGCTGGAGGGAATTGATGATTCAACTCTGTGTATTGATCGTTGAGGATTCGGAAGATGATGCCATACTGCTTTTGCGTGAACTGCGCAGGGGCGGTTATGAACCTGTTTTTGAACGCGTTGAAACTCCTTCAGCAATGGAAAATGCACTTGCAAAACATGCATGGGACGTCGTTATATCTGATTATGTCATGCCGTGTTTTTCTGGGCCTGAAGCTTTGAAGCTTTTGCAGCAAAGCGGATATGATATTCCGTTCATTATCGTATCTGGAAAGATAGGTGAAGATGTAGCAGTTGAAGCTATGAAAGCAGGCGCTCATGACTATATCATAAAAGGAAATTTAGCACGGCTTATTCCTGCGATTGAGCGCGAGTTGCGAGAGGCTGCGGTGCGCAGGGAACGAAAGGCGGCTGAAAAAGAGTTGAAGGAATCTGAAGAACGATTTAGAGCAATCTTTGATAATGCGAGCGATGGGATACTTGTAGCAGAATCTGAAAGCAAGAAATTCTATATCGCTAATAAAATGATGTATCATATGCTGGGTTATGATGTAGAGGAGTTTAAAAGCCTGGGGATCATGGATATCCTTCACACGCCGCATATTATAGAACAGTTATGGAACAGGCAGGTCACACTTATAAAAGAAGTTCAGGTAAAAAGAAAAGACAACAGCATTTTTTATGCTGATATTAACTTATTCCCGATAACACTGGCTGGAGAAGCTTACTTAGCAGGCATTTTCAGGGATATTACAGAGCGCAGGTTAGCAGAGGAACAGCTCAAATCCTCTCTTAAAGAAAAAGACGTACTTTTGCGGGAAATCCATCATCGTGTCAAGAACAATATGCAGATAATATCCAGTCTGCTGAGGCTGGAGTCAGAATCTAACATGGATGAAAAAGCTGCCGAGATGTTTAAAGAGAGCCAGAACAGAATAATGTCTATGGCGCTTATTCACGAGAAACTATACCAGTCTAAGAACTTAATAAAAATTGATACCAGAGATTATATCGAAGATATGGTAAATGGACTGTTCCAGTGCTATGCTGCTAACAGAATTGCACTTGACCTGGATATTGATGATGTTTCCCTTGGGATCGATTCTGCCATTTCGTGCGGGCTGATCATCAATGAACTGGTTACAAATTCATTGAAATACGCATTTCCAGAAGGTAAAGAAGGTGAAATTAAAATAGCCCTTCATGCAATAGATGGAAACGTGATTGAACTTGCGATCAGTGATAACGGAATCGGTATTCCTGAATACCTGGATTTGCAAAAAACTAAATCCTTAGGCTTGCAACTTGTCACAATGCTGGCAGAAAACCAGCTCAGAGGCGTGGTCAGTCTGAATCGGGAAAAAGGGACCAGATTTCGAATTAAATTTAAAGATGTGAAATAATGGCAAAAACGCAGATACTGGTTGTAGAAGATGAAATTATTATAGCTGAAGATATACGAAGGAGCCTGCAGAGACTGGGATATGAAGTTCCATCAGTGGTATCATCAGGAGAGGATGCTATTAAAAAAGCAGAGGAGAACGAGCCGGATTTAGTGCTGATGGATATCGTATTGCGGGGTAGGATGGATGGAATTGAAGCTGCTGAGCAGATACACAGCCGCTTCGGTATTCCTCTCGTATATCTCACTGCTTATGCTGATGAAGCAACTCTTGAGCGGGCAAAAATAACAGAGCCGTTCGGATATATCATCAAGCCGTTCAGGGAAAGAGAACTTCATGTTGCTATTGAGATCGCCCTCTTCAAACACAAAATCGAAAAGGAACTAAAAGAGAGCAGGGAGTGGTTTTTCATAACGCTCAGAAGCATCAGCGATGCTGTAATCGCAACAGACCCGAATGGCTATGTGTTATTCATGAACCCTGCTGCTGAATCCATCATGATGTGGAAGATGGAGGAGGCTAAGGGACTGCCTTTGAAAAGGGTTCTCAATATTGTAACAGACGAGGCAAATCGAACTGTATTAATAGCTCAGGACGGCGCGAGAAACTCAGTTGATACAAGCAGCGATGCCATCAAGGATGATAAAGGGAACATCATAGGCATCGTGGTGGTTTTGCATCAAAAAGATGGGGAGTGATAACTTGTTCATAGCTCTCTTTCTTACCTTTGTGGAGGATATCATCAAAATTTTTACCTTCCAAATATCGGCTGAACTCTTTTAAAGGCATGTAATATCACCTTAATGATTTAAACAACGCATCGAATATATAAAAAGATGATGGATATCAAAGCATCGATATCACACAGCCAACATCTTCACTTCCCTCTCCTTTTCATACCGCATGCTTTGATCCCATGCCTCCATCATCCCGTAGTCAATCATCGTCTCCATGCTCGCTATTGCAGCCCTCAGGTTTATCCCGATAAGAGGCACGCCTGCTACTGATATTATCAGGTCGGCGTTCAATATGAGCCCTTTGTTCAGGATATGGTCGAGCAAATCTACGAAACTGTTCTCACGTTCGGGCTTCATCTCCGAACCTTCCCAAGCTCGACGAAACTGAAAGGCGCCCAGGGACCTGTGAATCGGACCGCAAAGCCTTCACGATTATTTATTTCATCCAGCACCTCGCCGAGCTTTTCGACCTCATCTTTATGAACAAGGCAGGATAGTGCCACGACATGCTTCACATCTTTATATTTTTCAGGTGCAGGGCTATTTTTTTCAACTGTCATATCATCAACATGTTTTTTTATCATGGAGCAGAACTCTGCTGCAAGGGTTAACAGCCTGTCCGAAACAGCGTCCTTCACGTTCAGTTCGAACTTTCGTGCGAACAGATATGCTGCGCCCTTTGACATTTCTTTGAGCATCTCTTTTTGCGCCTTTAGCTCAGGGCTCATTATTTGCTCAGCCAGCATATCAGGGCAGTAGAATATCTGCACGGAGTACTCAGCTTTATCTTTGAATCTCTCAAGTTCCCCTTTGAGTTCGCCGTAATTACTGCTCAGCCAGTGTTTGACCGTCTCATCATTGCCTCTGATAAGGCAGTTGAAAGAAAACGGCAAAACAGTTCCAAATGCTCTTGTTGCCATATCGATCGCATAACCATGCGCCAGTACCCATTCCTTTGCTTTTTCATTGTCTTTTGTCTCGTAAGGTTTTGCTTCACATGAATGCACAACTGCGCCTATGTCCCTTATCGGAATCGTGCGGAGGTTATTATTATCCAATCCTGTACACTCAGGGCAGAGCTGCTCAGCACTGTTAATGACGCAGTAGAGATATCTTCCTTCCTCTGTCATGTCTCCTTCTTTTTTTCCGTATTCAGGAACTGGTCTATCAAATCGCCTGCTGCATCATCAAGACTGTCACGAACAGATCTAACAGCCTCTTCGATGCCGTTATCGCTCTTTATTTTCTCAAGTGCCTCTTTCATGTCTGATAATGCAGTGCCAAGTCTCTCGATTTCCAGTTCTGAAAGCCTTCCGCTTTCCATTCTTCGCACAGCCTGCCGCTCAAGCAGTTCCTGTATAATCTCTGTGAGCGCAACAACAAGTCCGAGCAGACCCTGTTTGAGATTATCCTCGTTTATGTTAACCGGCATTGCCTTTCCGTTCTATTTTAAGCTGCAGTACGCCGTTTTTGTATGTCCTTTCGATAATGGACTTCGCAGGTGACGGCAGTTTGATTGTTTTTCTGCGTTCGCCTCCCCCAATTTCAAGAAAATCACCTGTAAGTCTTGTTTTTATGTCTTTTTCCTCGATACCTGGAAGTTCAGCTATCACAGAAATGTAATCTTTTTCCTCAAAAACATCAATAACAGGTTCAGGCTCTTCTATTCTCGTCTCTTCATGCTCTTGTGCGCCTTTTTGCCTTGACAGGGGTCTGATAGAGACTCCGTGCCTTATCTTTGGCTTGCTATCCCAGCCTGCTTCAAGTCTATGTTGTATCTCTGAATCCGTCCCTGCTATCCTTTTTCTAAACTCAGGCGAGGACTTTTCAAGCGTGCTGACAATCCTGCCCAGACCAGGAATCAACTGTCCCACAACACTCCCCACTATGCTCTCCTCTTTTTCTTTTTCGATCTTTTCTTTACCTGCCCTGCTTTTATCAGTTTCCATAAATATTCACCTCTGATTTATTTGCGTTTCAATTTTACCTCTAACACGCCGTTGCAGTATGTGTTTTCAATATGCTGCTCTACTTCATAACGCAGCGGAACAATTCGTTTAAAACTACCTGCAGATATCACAAGCTTATTATCCTTTACATCAAGCCTTATGTCCTTCCCATCAACAAAAGACAACTCTGCTGTTACATGTACGATATTCCCATCATCAAATACATCCATATACTCAGCGCTCAATTCTTTCAACGCAAGAATCGGGCTTATCCAGCCGCATACAGGACAACCTGATCCAAAGAGCAACAACTCCTTTTCTACCAAGTAATGACATCCTGGACAGCGATATTGAGGTATATCTTTCATATAATGTGTGCAGCTTTTATCCTCGATGGACTTACCCAGCCGCATATATGGCAGCCTTCTTCTAATAACAGCCGTTCCTCCTTTCGATTTCCACATTCTGGACAGCTCGCTCTTATCATGTCAGCCTCCCTCCATGCCGCAGCGTTCAGGTTTGTTCCTGATGGGAACTCAAGACCATACTTTGCCGCGGTCTCAAATGAGGCAAGAGCAGCCCTTATCTTGATACCGAGCAGCTCAGTGCCTGCTACTGTTACCGAGATATCCGCATTGATCACAAGCCCCTTATCCAGAATCCTCTCTATCGCATCTGCAAGTCCTCCGCGACCCTCAGGCATTAATCCGTTCATTTTCACCTCTTATTTCAAATTTTTTTAAGTTTAAACGCAGTTGAATGTTTGCACGAATGCATCGTACCTTCAGCAAATTGCGGTTTTGATACAGATGAAAAACTGGAAGAGACCGCGGTTTTATCTGCGAACTTCACATCAGGTACGGTTGAATGTGCAGGAGAATATGTTATCTTTTCTGCAAACTCCGGGTCAGGTATACCTGATTGCTTGGGAGAATACGTGGTCGAGTCAGCAAAATCTTTTGAAGGCATGGTGGGATAAGCGAACAGCAATTTGCCTTTCTGCTGGTCATTTTTTCTGCTGTTCCTTTTCAATACTTCTATTTTCCTGCGGTTTTCTTTGATTACAGGTAAAATCTTTGCGTTCTTATTCTCTGTCTGCGCCCTGGCAGTTACTCTCTGCTTTATCTGCTGCTGTCTTATGTGTTCTTTCTGGACTTTCAGGTCTTCCCTGTGCGCTTCTTTCTGTTTTTTCAGATGCTCCCGCGCCATCTCTATCTGCATACCCGCTTTTTCATCGGATTTACGAGTCAGCTCTTCAACCCTTTCACTGTGGCATATTTTCTTTTTTCTGAGATATGGCCTGACAACATCTCTCATGTTTTTTTGATGAGCATCCACCAGTGCGCGCTGAATTCGTTGATTTTTCTTGATTTTCTCTTTAGCATCTGTCATTTATCTCGCTCCCAAGATATCTGTTCTTACCTCAAGGTTCATTTGTTTTCCCTTTTCAGCCAGCTTGAGCTGGCGCAAAAGCTCGGTGTTTATTGTTTCATATTCTTCTTTTGTTATCTCCCCGAATTCATAGACCATCCTGTTCTCCTTCATCTTGCTCTTGATCTTTTCAGGATTATACATCTCCCTGTATGCAAAATCTCTTATCTGTTCAAGCGTCCAGATAAAATCCAGTCCAGGAATAGAAAAGTCCACCTGCCGCAGCAAAATATCATCTATTATTATCATTACCGAAAGCCTCCCTTTCGCTTTGACAGTATCTGTATATCCACAAAATTGTACGGAGGCCACGGACCACTGTACTGGGTTTTCAAGTGACTGTATTTATTACCAAGTGTCTCTACTTCTTTTGAGAACTCATCGATTTTATCTCTGTCCACAAGGAAGGAAGCGTTCAGGATAAGCCGCTCGCTGAACAGCTTGAGCTCTTTTGACTGGGCTGTGCTCTTTTTAAGAGCTTCCATAAAATCAGCCCTGCATTTGTCTTTCTCATCCCAGAGAGCCACATCTTTTGGCAGGAATACCTTGACACCAAGTTCTATTCTATTATCTATCAGCAGCATGGCTTTTTTCATGGCTCTATAGCCTGCGCTCATAGAGATAAGAAGCAATTTCTTGTTCTTGAAAATCATGCCATAAGCCACAGGAAGCACGCTGTGCTCCTTCATCACATGCTCTACGACCTTTGTATGAAGCTCAACATCTTCTTCGTTCGCTTCATAATTTTTCATCGGGGCATTGCTCACCACAGGCGCAAAGTCCTTATATTCTAAGGTGTAAACTTCCTCTCCTCCAAAGCCGATGCTCCCAAAGCTCTTTTTTTCGCCCTGAGATTTAATTATGCAGTAAACATATCTTCCACTATCCTCTCCTGAGTTCATATCATATCAACTTCCAATTTCAAAAAGTTGTTCAAATTTTCGTTCGTCGCTCGATGTCCCTCAAGTATGCTCCTAATATTTACTCCCTTAGCAGGTCTATATATCTTCTTTTTAATCCTGTATTCGCACTCTAAGAGACCTTCTACCCTTAATCTGTGAAGAAGGGGATATATAGTTCCAGGGCTGAGCAGTACATTGAAATCCCTGTGGATTATATCCATTATATCCGTGCCGCACATGGGTTTTCTGGCGATCAAAGCCAGTATGATTATATCAAGGTATTCCTTTACAAATCTCTCAACTGTTTCGTCAGCAACAGTGGATTTTACTTCTCTATTGTTCAATGCATATTCCTCTGCTGAACCTATGAAATTTAACAAAGTAAACAACTTGCGATAGAACACGGATGTATATCTGTGTCATCCGTGTAACCCGTGTTCTTATTTGGGTTCATACCTCCTCCCCCACTATCAAATCAGCCCGCCTCCGCATACCGACCCTTCTGTACCCTGTGAGTTCAAGATTTTCTGTCATCTTGAGTTCATAGGAGCTCAGGATATCCTGAGTGTCAGGAACAGCTCTTCTTTCAAGAACATCTACTAGCACCCTCCATTCTCCATTATCCCTTGTTATGCTCGTTATACCCTCTGCTTTTTTATTCAGAATGCTCTCCACAGTAGAGCGCGCTTCATTGCTTATATCTTTTATATTGAATATTTTTTCCATGCTGCCCTCTTATGTCAACTCGACAAGCACATCTTTAATCAGATGTTGTTTTTCGAGCATGTCCATGGGCGAACTTGTTTTTGTTGCCAGTACATCGACACATATCTGTTCAAAATTTACATCGCTCTTCTGGGCTTTCATTCCCTTACCGATCATTATACAAGCTCTTGTGCCTGGTTTTTGAGCATCGGGCAGATTTTCTCTCAATAATCTGACAACACTTACGATTTTTCTGGCATCAGATTCAGGTAGACCTGTATGCGCACTGACGATCTCAACTTCTGTATCAAAACTGTAGTATTCCATGTATATGCTCACCATTCTGTCAAGCAGGGCGTCCTGAGGTCTGTGGACTCCTGCGTACTCGATTGAATTGCTGGTCAGAATCGCATTGAAATCTGGATGTACCTTGATGTATCTGTCCTCTCCGAACTTGGTGGGTAATTCGAGTATTCCCTCCTCAAAAACCGAGAGCAAGACATTGTTCGCTGCTGGTTTTGTCCTGGAAAACTCATTATAAATAAGAGTATAGCCGTATTTGCAAGCTATCGCGAGGGGATTGTCAATCCACTCAGCCCTCATTATATCCGTACTTTTAAATACATTATGTATATATTTATCTCTCAGGCTCACCTGTTCTACCTGCGAATATCCGCCAACCAGATCCGAGGTTGTGATGGATTCATCGCCGTTTATCCAGACAGTAGGTCTTCCAAGCTCCCTTGCAGTATGCATTGCCAGGCTTGTCTTTCCACAGCCAGTCGGACCTATTAAATGAACAGGGTAGCCTATATTAATCCAGAGCTTTATCCTTTCCCTGATTCTTTTCACATCAGGTGTATCAACAAAGTGATCTATTTCAGGCACAAGATATGTCCCTTCAACTGATGTACGTTCAGATTCGTCTGCAAGCTCTTTTTTTATCCCGTCGTATTGTGAGAATAGAGCCTCCTCTAATTCACCCTGCTTTAAAAATTCAGCAGGCGCTGAATGTTCTCTTTTAGCTAATCCCTCTATTTTTTCACTGAAAGTCTGGTGGATCGAATCTCCTCTCACCTTTCTTGGATGCGTTTCCCTGTATTTCATACATTATACTCCCCCTTTTCGTAACGAAAATCGATACATGCGGATAAAAAAAATTCTACCATGGCTTATCCATAGTAGAACTCTTTTACATAATTCGCAGTTTCGGTCTGGAACGCCCTGAAGCTGTTCCCCACTTCGTCAATGCCTTTATGCATCTCTTTAACGCCGCTATCCATCTTTGCGGCTGCCTTTTCATTCTCTTTTACCTGTGCATCGATGCTCTTATGGAACTCTCTTATGCCTTTATGCACCTCTTTAACACCGCTATCCATCTTTGCTGCTGCCTTTTCATTCTCTTTTACCTGTGCGTCGATGCTCTTATGGAACTCTCTTACGCTTTTATGCACCTCTTTAATGCCAAGTTCCATCTTTGCGGCTGCTGCTTCGTTCTCTTTCATCTGGGCATCAATAGCCGCACGCTTTGCAAATACACCCTTCTTTCCGATCATTTGTCCTGGCGCCTTTATAGAGGTCTTCTTCCTGGTTTCAAGTATAGCCCCGGCTATCACGGCTTTAGATACGCCCATGGTGCTTATGCCCAACTTTTCAGCCATATCTTCCAGTTCCCTGCGTGTATGTTTAGCAACTAAATCTTCTGCTGTTTCCATTATAATTCCTCCTGAAAAATAGGAGTCCTGCCTATGCAGGGACTCCCGGTGCTGCTTTGATAGCAGCCTGTTCTATCTTCGTTATCTCTTCAGCGTAGTGCAGGAAGGTATCCACAGCTGCAACAACGACTCTTGCCTCAACTGTGAGGATCTCTATCCCTACAAGAGATACTCTTGCCCATGTATCCACAACTACGCCCTTATCCAGAATCCTGTCAAGCACTTCTGCAAGACTTGATGAATCAGGGTTTGCCATTCTATTTCACCTCCATGTTCTCTTATATCTCCCAAATATATCCAGGAGCGCAATGTTTTCACTTGTTTTCCTTTTTGAGGATCAGCCGCAGCACACCGTTCTTATATTCTGTCTTTTGCATAGATGCCCTGGTGGGCAGGAGCACTTCCTTGCTGTATTTTCTATCCTCGCCTTTAGCATTGAGGAGCAGAACATCGCCTTTTATCTTGCAAGAAATGTCCTTCTCCTCAATCCCTGGAAGCTCGGCTATCACTTCAAGAGTATCTGTTTCTTCGAAGATATCCACGAAAGGCTCACGTATCTCCTCAACTACAGGTCCTTTCTCGGTCTCGCGCACAATGTTCCCGAAACGCTCAACCTGCGGGGCCCCAACACCACCTATCTTTACAGAGAAACCATACATCACCTTTCCAGAAGGTAAAGCTATTTCCCCTGTTCTTTCCATTGTTTCCTTGCCAGTTTCTTCTAGTTCTGATACAAGCTCTATGAAATTCCCAAGTCCTTTGAATATCTCCCCAATGCTTGCGATGCCAGCATCTTCACTTTTTCTCGTTCTTACTGTCTTTCTCATGAATTCCCCACTCCTGAGCACATCTCTATTGGCTCTCTGACTTAAAATAGCCTTTTATTTTTCAGATTTCATTTTGAAGTTTGTTTCAGGCTTTGTTTCGGAAATTGAAACTTGGCAATGTATAATAATAATCAAGTAACTATACCATAGTGGGCGATGAAAATGAAGCTTCTTGTGGTAGATGATGCTCCCTATGTGCTTAAAGCGCTCAGGGACACGCTTGGAGCGCACGGCTATGAAGTGCACGAAGCAGTTAATGGCGAAGAGGCAGAGACAAGATACAGGGAAGTGAATCCAGATGTAGTGCTCATGGATATACTGATGCCAAAGATGGACGGCATCAGCGCTATCAGGAGCATCAGGAAATACGACCCTTATGCAAAGATTATCGTGTTGACGGCTGTGGGAAAAAGCGGGCTTGAAAAGGATTGCATCGAGGCAGGAGCAAGTAGTTTTATCATAAAACCTTTTAAGACAAAGGATCTGCTCAACACTATTAATTCGCTGGGAAAAGATGAAAGGGATTAAAGCTGTAGGGGCGTATCAGGAAGAGATAATAGAGTCCATACCAAGCACTATTATAGTTCTGGACAGCGGACTTGAGATATTGTATGCGAACAGGAACTATTATGTAAAGTCGAACAAGAGAGAAAGGGACGTGGTGGGTCAGCGGCTTGACCGTGTTTTCTCGCCAGTGCTTATCGAAAAGACCAGAATAGATGAAAAAATAAGGCAGGTATTTGATACAGGCATTCCTTTCAGCGGTGGGCGGCTGATATATCCTGGAGGATTGTTCTTTTTTTATAAAATACAGCCTTTGAAAGAAGCTGATATGGATGTAAGAAGGGTCATGCTTTTAATGGAAGACATCACTGAACTTACCCGCCTTGAAGAAGAGCTTCGCGATTCCTATGTAAAGCTTGAGAATGCATACGCCGAGCTCAAGGAGGAAGACGAGGCGAAATCAGATTTTATCTCAACAGCTTCACACGAACTCAGAACCCCTCTTACTGTAATAAACAGCTATGTAGAGATGTTCGAGGATGGCATGCTCGGCGAGCTGAATGAGAACCAGAGTGAAAAACTTGCGGTCATACGCTCCCAGGTGGATTACATGATACGGCTGGTAGAAGATATGCTTGACACCTCAAGGCTTGAATCGCGAAAGTTCAGGATACAGAAGCATCCAGTTGAACTGGAAGAAATCGCAAGGAGCGCAATGGATGAGATGAACAGGCTTGCTGACCTAAAGGAACATTCCATGTCACTGCGGATAAACAGGAAACTTCCAACTATCATGGGTGATGGGCAGCGTATAAAACAGGTGTTCGGCAACCTGATCACCAATGCTGTTAAATATACTCCTAACAAGGGGAAGATAGATGTAGAAATAAAAGATGAACAAAAGCACCTGCTTGTTTCGATCTCTGACACAGGTATAGGGATACCAAAGAAAGAGCATGAAAAAATATTTGAAAAGTTCTATACAGTCGGTGGGAAATCCCTGACACGCGAATCAGAAAGAATGGGACTTGGACTCACGATCGCCAAGGGAATCGTTGAGGCGCACGGGGGCAGGATATGGGTGGAGAGCGAAGGAGAGGGGAAAGGAAGCACCTTTTATTTCACGCTTCCCAAAGGAGATTAAAATGTTCAATATCTTCAAGAGAAAGCTAAAAGTTGTGCCTGCTACAGAGCCTGTATTGATATCTAACTGCACACGATTAGAAAGAGGAGGAAGCTATCTATTCTGTGAACCAAAACCAGATGCCAGCCTTGAGACTTTTGCATCCATCATAAAAAGCATATGTGAGGGGTGCGAGAAACCTGTGGTTTTTCCCTGCG
>JAWOKW010000004.1:0-9181 GCA_033854095.1 Candidatus Methanoperedens sp.
GCGCTGCTTGACCATGATAAAGTTGCGCCTATCGGGGCATTATTCTGGTCAAGGGTCGTAGCTGTGAACTGCAGTGTATTGCCTGAAACTACTGTCGGGTTTAACGGCGAAATGGTTACCGTGGTCAGAACTGGCGATGGCGTCGCTGCAGGCAGTGCTCCTTGATTGATCCAGTCCGCAATGGATTGAATCTGCGTTGTAGTCAGAGGACCAAATGGCGGCATGCCTCCGCCGTTGACCGCCTTGTATAGTGTGCTGTTATTAGCATCGTATGGTATCACTATTTTGGTTCCCAAATACGTGTCACTTATCACATTATTATAGCTGGTCAGGTCTATTCCTGCGGACGGAGATGAGCCACTGTGGCACATGGTGCAACTCGCAGTAAAGATCGGCTGTATAGTTGTCGAATAGTCAACCGAAGCTGCTGCTAATGCTCCCGGTATTCCTATCTCTCCCAGAACTACTGCTGTTAACAGCAGAAACCCAAATTTTAATATTCTTTTATTCATTTTTTGTTTCCTTCAGATTCGTTTTTCAGATTCGTTTTTCAAGATCCGCTCGTATCACACATGGTTATATTCGGGACATAGCTTCAGCTAAGCATACATTCGTGCACTGGCTAATGCCAGAAGTTACGAACAATGTAGTTTACGCTACATCGCTGTGATATTCGAGTCCTATCGATTTTTAATTGCTCCATGTTATTAATAAAGGACATATACCGTTATCAATTATGAGAATAATAATAATAATATCTCCACCATCTCCTACAATGTGCTGTGTTGAATAAAGGAAGTAGTTTGTTAGTTACATGACGAATAGTATTTATAATTATGTCCCAAAAGTTTATATTCTGACCCTCTAAATGTCCATCCATGAACATTCTCGCTATCAGGAGCAGGATAGAAACTCTTATCCACACACATTCTTCGGTCTTTGCACGGGCTATACTGAATTCAGGCTTTTCATGCGTGCGCTGCGGCTGGTGCTGCCGACACAATTTCAATATCAGAATAACGCAGCATATCCTGCGCCCATTCAATGCGATTTCTATTTTTCCATATTTCGCGAACCTGCGAATGCTCTCGCACGACTATTCTGGCGATATTCTTGTCTGTGATGGAGAGACAATACCGCGTTTTGTGATTTCCTGAATATTCTGATTTATCAGAAAAGTTTAAATATTCAGGATACATATTTAGGGCTCAAGGTGATAAAATGGCAAAGAAAGATGAAAACAAATCCTGTTGTACTCCTGCTGATATGGGCTGCTGCAAGGTCGAGTCAGTAATAACCGTAGATGACAGGGGACAGACCGTGCTTCCTAAGGAGATAAGAGATAAAGCAAAAATCCATGCCGGGGATAAGTTAGCTGTTGTAAACTGGGAAAAGGACGGCGAAGTATGCTGTATCTCTTTAATCAAAGTCGAGAAGCTTGCAGAAATTGTAAAAGGAATGCTTGGACCTGTGATCAGGGATATAATGGAGAAATAAAAGGAGGTACCAGAATGAAACAAAAAGAAATAAAGAAAGTAGTAAGGGAAAGATACGGCAGTATAGCCAGAGATGAAAAATCCTGCTGCACTCCTTCAGCTTCCTGCTGCGGCGGTGGGAGGACAGAAGATATCAGCAGGAGAATAGGATACGGCGACGATGAGATAGCTTCAGTACCAGAAGGCGCAAATCTTGGTCTTGGATGCGGCAACCCTGTAGCTCTTGCTTCGCTAAAAGAAGGAGAAACCGTGCTCGATCTCGGCTCAGGAGCAGGTTTTGACTGCTTCCTTGCAGCTAAAAGAGTCGGGAAAGAAGGAAAGGTCATAGGCGTGGATATGACCCCGGATATGATGGATAGAGCCAGGGACAATGCAAGGAAAGGTAATTACACGAACGTGGAGTTCAGGCTCGGAGAGATCGAGAACATACCTGCGGCTGATAATTCTGTTGATGTAATCATTTCAAACTGCGTCATTAACCTCGCACCTGACAAAGGCAGGGTTTTTAAAGAAGCATTCAGGGTGTTAAAGCCTGGCGGCAGGCTGATGATATCAGATATCGTGCTGTTAAAAGAACTTCCTGGACCGATCAGGGATTCCATAGAAGCTTATATAGGCTGTGTTGCTGGTGCGACAAAAAAGGATGAATACCTAAAAACAATAATGAAAGCAGGCTTCAGAGATATTCAGATACTTGATGAAACGAATTTTCCGGTAGAGTTTTTATCCAGCGACCCTGTTGGAAAAGGGATTATTGAGAATTTCAAAATTCCGAAAGAAGCTTTGAAAGAGATAGGCGAGTCGGTTATCAGTATCAGGGTGCAAGGGATAAAATAATTCAGTCTATAAAGAAGGCGCAATCGATCAACGTACAAAAGAACTCATATCTGTAGCCGCGTCCACACTTATGAGATGCGAGCGATGAGCAGAAGCTGTAGCATGTGCCATGTTCGTGGCTGCCGGTTCGCAGTTATCATGGAGTGAAGTTTATGAGAAAATTTTGTAAATTTCTTGAGTTTTATATTAACTGTGTACAACATCACAGTATTTCCCTGGCAGGCACTTATTCAGCAGCACAATTTTCCTGGCAGTTACCAGGTTATCTGTATTGAGCTTTATCTTATACCACCATTTATTGCCGCCTTCATCGACGCTGCCGACTGAAACCATCCAGAATTCTCCATCGACCACAGCCAACCCGTAATCCTCTCCAAACCATTCAACGACCTGCTGTTTTACAGGTTCGGTTTCTTCTAAAGATAAATCGTGATATTCTTTTTCATCTATATACCTGTCCAGCAGCCTGATCGTTTCTTTACTCCATATCTCTTCATAGAACGCATCGAATAAACCCAGATCATCAAGATAGTTCAGTCCTTCTTCTATCTGCCTCAGTTTGTCATTCATCTTTTTCATATTCTACCCTCAATATATTTATATATAATAAACCGCAAAACTCGTATGTGAGGTTATGCGGAGAACTATAAATATTTTACGATTTGTGTGTGTAATGATAAAAGAGTTATTCATCTCAGCTCCACAGCTGCCCGCTGAGTATGGACTCTGTCTTATCGTTCGTGCTGCGGTACATTTTCTTGATCTTTATCAGGTATTCATCACCTATCTTATCGGGTTCTTCAAAAATCGCATCCACGCCCAGCAATCGTAAATGTTCTTCAAACTCGTAAGCAGTTTTGAGATTTTTAACCCTTATCTGCACGGTTTCAGCAACCCTGCCTCCCATTTTTTTATTTTCAATTGTCCCTATCATGGGAAGCAGAATGCTTTCCCCAATTCTCTGGCATCGTTCCTTCCTGCTTTCCTCATCCTCGCCCCATTCTACTGATTGGAAGGCTTCCCTGCATATCCTTGGGAAGAAAAAATCCCTGCCGTAATCATTGTAGAACTCAAAAGCATACCTCAGATCAGCGCAGTTGCTCTGCGAACTTGTATATTTTACTGGCGGCATCTGCATTTGCGGGTCCTTGATAACCACACCTTCATGCAGCGAGCTTCCGAATTCCTTGATGATCCGTGTAATCTCAATATGGGCGTCATCTATATCGAATTCTCCGAAAAGCCTGACAGACCTGATTCCATATCCCTCAAGAAGTTCCCTGCGCTCCATGACAGGCATGGGCTCTCCAGTGATCTTTTTCCTGACATCGAATGCAAAAAATTCAAGCGACTCGATATCATAAAACGATTTGGGAACATACGGGCTGTCAGGTCCTACCATCTCGCCGCACAGCACAAGGTCAGGATAGTCCAAAAAAAATTCCCATCCTATCAATTCGTTAGCTTTTTCTGTAGTATATGGACACACAAAGCCACCGCGGGTAATCCCGACAAGCGCATCTCCTGCAAGTGCGACCCTTGTATTATATCCGTTCATCTTTTCTTCAACTGCTACGCTCTTGCATGAAGAGAAGTGCTTAGCAACGCCCGGATAAAGCATCAATGTGCGCTGTATCTTTGGAAAACCCCTGACTATATCAAAAGGTTCGATGAACACAGTAGTACCGCCTTCGACACCTGAAATCGGCTTATCGAACCTGAACAGCTCTGGCGCTGACCTGACATACTGTAACGTCCTTCGCTGTATAGCGCCTGTTATCCTGTGTTCTGCAATACCAAGAAGCTTTGAGGCTTTTTCAATGTCTAATTTATTGACCAGATCTGAAATACCCCGTTTCATTGTTTCTTCAAAGCCAAATGTCTGATAATCGCTCTCCTGCTGATGATGCCGACCATCTCATCATTGAAGTTCAGAACAGGCACTCCGCCTATATTCTCATTCAGGATCAATGATATTATCTCAGAGATAGGGGTATTCGTTTTGACAGACTTCACATTATGGGTCATGATATCCCCTACTATAAGATTTCGAATCCTCTCATCCTGCGGGTTATCAGGTACAAGGGTCCTGAAATTCATCATTCCTTTTGCTATGTCCCGTTCAGTGATGATACCGACAAGATCGCCATTCTCAACCACAGGGAGCCTCCCTATATCATTATCCAGCATCAGACGCCTTGCATGGGCGACCCTCTCAGCAGGACTTACTGAAATTGGCTCTTTCATGATCTCGGCAGCCAATCCTTTTACACCCTTTGCGTTTTTCAGGATTTCATGAGGCGTTATCCAGCCCTTTACTTCAACGTTCTCTGTCACGATGAGGATACCGCCACTTCTGTCCATTAATACGATCGCATCCTCGATGCCTGTATCAGGAAGCACCTTTGCGAACATATCAGTTGTTGCTGTTGCAACATGCAGCGATGATGCAGGAAGATTCGATTTCTTCCACGTTCCAAGTTTGCGAGCAATGCTTCTCATAGTGATCACGCCCAGAACATCGCTGCCGTTGATTACAAGAAGCCTGCGTGTATCGTGTTTATCCATCAACTGCATTGCATGTGAAATCGTGTCAGCTTTGCGTACTACGATTGGGTCTGTCATTATATCTTTTACCTTCATATTCTCACCTCACAGTGTCAGTATTGCTTTTATTATGTTATCACCTGTCAGTATCCCCATAACCCCGTTGCCGAGCACAGGCAACCCGTTGATCCGTTCACTCACCATTATGCGTGCAGCTTCTGTTGCAGGGTCATCGCCCTTTACTGTTATAAGCGGGCATGACATGATATCTTCAGCGATTAACGGCACATCCTTTACATACCTGTACTGTTTTCTTCCTGCATAGCTATCCTTGCGCGTCATCTTTATTTCCTTCTGCGGCAGGTCTCCGGTTTTCCCTATCATTGTTGTAAATGTCAGGTTCGAGTCTGTTATAATCCCGACAGGTTTGTCATTATCCTCAAGAACAACAGCCCTATCAGTTGAATTCGTTTCAAGCTCATATAGTATATGGCTGATCGTATGATGCCTGTGAACTGTCAATGCAGGTTCTGTCGTCAAATCTTTAACCTTTAGATCCAGATTTAACTCTGAGAAATATCGTATCATATCCCATTTTGTGGTTATCCCGATTATTTCATTTTTACTGTTGACCACAGGTAATCCGCTGATATTGTTCTCGATCATCAGCGCTGCAAGCTGCGCGGGCGTAGCATCAGGAAATATCGTGATCAGACTCTCTGTCATGACCTTTCTAACAGGTATGTGGTCTATGGGTCTTCGGCGCCACTGTGGCTCAGCCTGATCAAGCCTCCTGCTGATATCCTTCTTTGTCACTATCCCGATTGGCTTATTATTCTCAACGATTACAAGTCTTCCGATTTTGTGCCGCAGCATCAGGTTCCTGGCTCTGGCTACAGTTTCATCAGGCGATACCACGTACACAGGTGAACTCATGATTTCTCGAATTTTCATAAATATGCCTTCTATTCTGCTATTGCCCGAACAAAATCCCGTTCAGTTATAATACCTTTCAGCTCGCCTTCCTCAAGTACAGGAAGCGAACCCACGTTCTTTCCAAGCATCAAACCTGCAGCCTCGCCTATATCCATATCTGAGCGCGTGAAAATAACGTCCCTTTTTATGAGTGTGCGTACTGGTACTTCGAAAACCTCAGCCGCGCTCCCTGTTATAAGGCGGTTGAACATTTCTCCACTGCCCAGAAAACGCAGGATATCAGAAGCAGTTATTATACCTATAAGGACATTATCCCGGATGATAGGAAGCCTCCTGAAACCATTACTTACCATGGACTTGGCGGCTGTACCTACAGGCATGTCTGGCGGGGCTGTCACTACATTCTTACTCATGTATTCGCTTACCTTTTTACCGGTGACAACATCTGATGTAAGAAAGACAAAATCCCTTTCTGTGATTATGGCTTTCACCCTGTCATCATCATCAGTGATCGGGATCCCGCCCACGTTCTCCTTTAACATTGTGTTCAGTGCATCCTTAAGTGAATTTTTTTCATTGAGACATACCACGTTCTCTTCCATGATCTCGGCTATGCTCCCATTAACTGCTGCAAGGAGATTCCCTTTGAACCTGTTCTTTACAATCAGGTGTCTTGTGCCTCCTCCAAGGAAATCCACAATGTCCTGCGATGTTACGATTCCTTTTAATCGGTTCGTGCCTGCATCAGCCACAGGCAGCCTTCTGAATCCTTTACTTAACATGGTTTTAACCGCATCGATTATTGGCATTGTGGGAGGGATTGTCACAACCTCACCTGACGCGATCGTCATTATGTCGCCGGGATGTTCTGAAATTCTGCTTTTGAAATCAAGAGGACCAACGTTGCGTATATATGCACCGCGAACCTCTTTTCCAGTTGATGCTGTGGTTTTTTGGATTTTCATAAAACACCTTAAATAAATGATTTGATTATATCGTTTCTATCAACTATACCTGCGAGTTTTCCATTGTCTACCACTGAAAGCCTGCCCACGTCAAGCCTCAGGAATGCCTGGATCGCATCCTTTAAAATAGTTTGTGGGGATAACGTATATACAGGCGTGCTCATGATCTTTTCAACAGGCGGGGACATGGTAGATTTTGTACCGTGTTCATCTTCCCGTTCTATCCTTGCATAGCCTGCTCTTATTATATTGCGCCTTGTTATCATTCCTACCAGTTGCCCGTCTTTTACCACAGGATACCCGGAAAAACCCGTCTCTTTCATATTCAGCCATACTTTGGCTATGCTGTCCTTTGGAGAACATGTTTTTACGCTGGTGGTCATTATTTCTCCTATTTTCTTTTGCGGTATTTTATCCAGTTTGAGGTTCCTGAAAATATCCACTATGCTCAGAATGCCTGCAAGAGTCCTGTCCTGTCCTGATCTCAGCACTGGAACCCTTCCTAACCCTGCATCAATCATCAATTTTGCAGCGTGCATCATATCCATATCAGGATATACCTCAGGGAATTCGGATGTAAAACCTTCCACAGTAACGTTGGATTTTGTGGAATATATGTTCAATATATCCTTTTCTGTCAGTATTCCAAGCACCTTTTTCTTGCTGTTCACAACAGGGAGAGTGCGCTTATGCTGATCCCTCATTACCTGCCGCGCGTGCGTCATGAAATCGGTATCGTGCAAAAAAATAGGGTTCTTGGTCATTACCTCTTCTACTATCATAAAGGCATACTCCTTATATCATATATATGTTATTTTATCTATGTTTCTCTGCAGTGTTCACAAAGAAGCTTCCCGTCTACAAGTATGAGGTTATCGACAAGGTCTCCGCATTCTTCGCAGATGCCTTTTAGAACCTCACGGGGAGTTTCCATCGAAAAGATCTTTTCCCTGTGCATTTTAATGAGGTCAGAAAAGATACTTCCCATCTCTGTTGAAACTGCGATCAGGTCGATATCTGTTATAATACCAACAAGCTGTGAATTTTCTACGACCGGTAATCGCCTTATTTGCATTTTCAACATCTTACGCATGGCATCAGTAACGTCCTCGGTTGTGGGTATGGTTATAAGTGGGGTTGTCATCAATTCTTTTATAGAAATTTCATCAGGTTTAAGGTTCTTGGATACTATTTTCCTTACGATATCGCGCTCTGTGACAATCCCAACAGGGCGGTTTTTATCTGTTACGATAACACTGCCGACGTCAAGTTCAAGCATTTTTTTCGCTAAAACTGGTACATCGCTTCTTATATCTATCGTTGCAACATCTCTTGTCATTATTTCTTTTACTTGCATCCTGACTTCCGTACTTATTCCTCCCTTAAGTGTAGTTATGTATTTTAATGCGTTTATATGTTGTGCTATCGGTGGTTACCAAGGCATAAGAAACTATATAATGTATGAACTGTAAATTTATACGTGATATGAAGTACACTGACATACATATCTCAGCAGATTCTGATGCCGAGGAGATTGCACTGTTTGCGATGGCTGTGCATGAACTTCTTGGGCTGCCCGTGACCATGAGAAGTCTCAACAAAAAGGGTGTCAGGATCGAAAAAGGGAAAATCCTCGATTACAGTTATACGGGTCCTGTGCTTGAGCAGGTTTTAAATGAGAACAAGGTCATACGTTCAATTCCCACAAGCGGCAGATATACAGGGATTCCTGTGGTGGTCGTCCCTATAAGGAACAGGGAAGGATACGGCATCGCTGCCATGGGCGTGGTGGATGTTGTGGGTACTATAGATTTAGGTCTTGTGTTCGGCGACTATCCTGAAGTTGTAAAACAGGTGCAGGAGTGCGTCAGGTCGCGCGTGGCAGTTCCTTGAAGCTGCAAGTGCGTCCTGCAAAAAAAGAGGATTTATCAGCCCTTCTTGCTCTTGAGAACATATGTTTTAAAGAAGAAAAGTTCCATGAAAAACAGCTTAAATATCTTTTACTGAAAGCAAGGTCTTCAGTGCTGGTGGCATCTACAGAAAATAGCATCGTGGGCTCGATAATCATTTTATTGAGAAATAACATATCTAATGCCAGGATTTATTCTCTGAACGTGCATCCTGCATACAGGCGCAGAGGCATCGCAGGTATGCTCATGGATGCTGCACTGAAATCTTTAAAAGATAAGGGTTTTAAGAAGATAGCGCTTGAAGTAGGGGTTAATAATAAAGCTGCCCAGGCTCTGTACATCTCGAAAGGTTTTTCTGCGGACAGGCTGTTGCGGAAATATTATAAGAATGGAGATGATGCTCTGCATCTTGTCAGGAATCATTAAATATCGTGCAATTCATTATAATGCCGTGTTATGACGCTCTTGAAAGAATATTCCCTCACCAACA
>JAWOKW010000005.1:0-5609 GCA_033854095.1 Candidatus Methanoperedens sp.
CATCTATTACATGTTATCATGAGCCAATCACCCACATCCTGTTTATTGTAATGATCGAATATAGATGCGCCGCAACTGGGGCAGATATAGTATTCCTTGAAATAATAGTTATAGAACTCAGGACAGCGCTCAAGCCAGTTGATTGTCTCTTGCAGCCTCTCAAGATATCTCTGTTTTCCGCCCTCGGCGCCTTTTGCCAGCTCTTCAAGCACATGCTCTTCCATATGCTTGATGTGGCGTTTGCTGTGCTTTCTTATTCGCTGATAGTCGCTCACGAACTGCTTTCCATTCTCAAGGTATTGCAGGTATCCTATTTTTGTGTTTGAACTTTCGTATCTCAGAGTCCTCAGGAAATACTCGCTCATGAGATCTTCCATGACATCAGCGCATTCTGTGCATATATTGTAGCCTTTATAGTTTTTTGAGTCCTGCTCGCCCTTGCAAATCTTGCAGGTTTCCATGAACTTCACCCCACCTGCACGGGTTTAGTGGCTTCACGCGTGAACATTATTGGATACAGGTTCAATACAGACAGGAGGTCTCCTTTCTTGATCTCGCCTGATTCCTGTCCAAGCACATAGGCAGTATTTACGATGCGGTCTGTCTCTACAGGCGCAGGACCATCTTTAGCCCCTACCTTTATAACAGAAACCAGCGGGTGATGGCTGAAAGCGCACGGCATTGCCAGCATATCTTTCTGCACCCTGATTTCTTTCACCTTTATACGCTCAAGCTTCCCCGCTCCTATAGTAACATCCTCATCTGCGATTACCATTTCCCATTTAGCTCGTGTGGCTATGGTAAATTCGTATGGCGATGCTTTCACCCTTTTTCGGTTTACTTTCCCATTATCACGGGAAACGACATTTACGATTTCGCTCATAAATACTCACCATCAACTTAATAGATGTTATAGTATTTAAGTTTTGTCATGGTTAATAATGATAATAATTAATCATTATTTAAAAATAATTATGATTCATAAGCGTTGGAGGTACTGTAAAGTTAATATGGAAGTTCGAGCCGATATTGGGCCCTCCATCAGCGAAGAACAGGCGAACTTTATCAGATTGATTCGTAACCATGTTCTTATTTATCGTTGTAAGCGCATTCGTATTGCCGTTGAAGGTGAAGTTATCAGGATGTTCATCCACAGCCTTTGCGTCATCGAGATCAAAGTATGATGATGTGCTTGGATTGAAGCTGCCGTCACCGCTATAAACTGCTGTGATGGAATCGCTCCCAACTCCAAGTGCAGTGATTGGATAAGTGCCCACAGGGCTTGAAGTCGTTGCAGTTGTGGTTACTGCTGGTTGCGTTGTCAGCGAAGCGGCTGTATCGCCATTGACAAAGCCGCCATGTATGATATTTAAAATTGTTTATTATTTCCATGAAATGGAAATAAAATAAATATTAGAAGTTCCGCTAATAGAAGCAAATTTAAATACTATAGTAGCTTATAGTACATTATAAGGATGACCAATTATGCCAACCACAATTCAGATAAGCGAGGATCTACAAAAAGAATTAGCAGGGAGAAAGTTTTTTGAAAAAGAGACTTACGAAGAGGTTATTTGGGATATGTTAGAGGATACTCGGGAACTGAGTGAAGAAACAAAAAGGGATTTAGCGCAGGCGCGTGCTGAAATAAGAGAAGGCAAATATCATACCTTAGCCCAGGTCAAAAGAGAACTGGGATTATAATGTATGAAATTATATTTTCAGATACAGCATTCAGACAACTTACAAAATTAGAAAAAAACATCCAGCCAAGAATAATTGCGGCGCTGGAAAGGATAAGAATAAGACCCGAAATTTATGTGACAAAACTTGTGGGGGAGCCATGTTATAAGCTCAGGGTGGGTGATTACAGAATTATAATGGATGTTGATAAAAACTTGTTAAAAATTCTGATATTAAAAGTCGGCCATAGAAAAAACATCTATAACAGTTGATACTTATGGCTACAAAAATGCTGAACCATTGCATCTCGTTCATTTTCGCTATTGTCCATCCTCGCCATTTGCGTGGGCAAGCCTTTTCCAGATTTCATCAGTAATAGTTTACAAACCTCTCTTTAATCTCTTTTGCAGAATAAGGAATCTCCCCGCATTTCATGTTCACAGGCTTCACGATCACATGAATAAAATTCGCCTTCCGCAGTAAAGCCTTTTTCAATTCCTCTTCAGTATGCACCTTCACAGTATCCCTTATACCGCTTGCCTTTGCCAGAAGTTCCAAATCTATCTGGTTAAGCGTGGCGGTCTCCTGGTTGCCTGTGGAGCCATAGGCGGCATTATCGATTGCAAGCACGCTCAGGTTCGCAGGATTGCAGGCTCCGATCCCTGTCAGAGCGTTGGGGTTCATGAGCAGGCTTCCATCGCCATCAAGCACATACACATGCCTTTTCTGTGCCATAGCAAGCCCAAGACCTATGGATGACGCTAAACCCATTGAACCCAGCATATAGAAGTTAAGTTCCCTATCCCTGATATTGTATAATTCCTTTGAAGGGATGCCGAGATTTGAAATTATAATGTTATCATCAGCAAGCGAGGAAACTATTTTAATAACTTCATATCTTGTCATGGCAGGCTTTTTTATTTCTGATGCTAAACTCAATTCCGATGTTCTTGGAACTATTTCAAGAGGCAGAGGAACATCGCATAACGAGCCTTCCCATACAGCAGGAGAGAGCAGGATAACATGCGGAAGAGCAGAGCTAAAAGAATCCTTTATCGCATCATCTATTTTCTTAAGTTCATCACGCCTGTTTATGATTGTGAACCTTATGCCTGCTGCGCTCAGAATCGCAGGTAGGCTTTTCCCAAGCTGCACCTGTGCCTCAATCGATTCCCTGTAAACCCCGCGCCAGCTTGCAAGCACAGGCAGCGGTATTCCATATGTAAGATTAAGAGAAAGAAGTGCATTGAGCATGTTGCCTATGCCAGTGCTCTGGATGACCATCACAGGTCTCCTGCCGCCAAGATACATGCCTGCACATATCCCGACGCCGTTCTCTTCGCGGGTAAGCTGAATGGTCACTATATTTTTGCTGACCAGAGGAAGCAGCGCTTTTATCCTGTCGCAGGGCAGCGTGGCTGCAAAATCGATGCTGTTTTTTTTAAGTATCTCAACAACGCATTTTTCTGGACTATCAATCAAGCCAATACCTTTTTGCAGACTATCTCTTCAAGGGGCACATTTGAGTTCTCAGCATGTGCAGATGGCTCTATTTTGTATGTACAGTAATCCATTTCCATGCGCTTCACTCCTCCGCCTGTGATGTTCAATAAAATGTGGTCATCTGCATCTACATTCTGTTTGTTCACGGCCTCTATCAGGGATGCGACTGCAACCGCGGCAGGTGGAAAGATATCTATACCTTCAAGACGCTCAAATAACAACTGCGCTGCTTTTGCATCGCTATTCGAGACGCCGTACATTGTTCCGTTAGTTGAGCACAGCGCATCGTACACACCGCCTGCCATGGAATATGGGGGTTCTCTATTTGAAAGTATATCCGCATACATCTCATGTATGAGTTTCTTTGGTTCAGGCATGTCGATTTCCTTGATGATATCCCGTCTGCCCGCATTCCATGCATTGAGCATGGGTACGAAAGGAAGGTTCTGAGAAAGATGAAGCTCTGGCAGTTTCATGCCGAACCTGCCGTCCTCAAGCAAACGAAGCGATGCTTCCCATGCTGCTATACCTCCGGTCCCGCTTCCGATTGCCTGGAAATAATGGTCTGGAAGTCGTTTCATATAAAATGCAGCATCAAGCATCACGGTCCCCATTCCATCCCTGCGCGCCACGTTTCTGGCTCCGCCTTCTGCTATCATGCCAGGGAATGATGAAAGCCGCTCAGCAAGATGGATCGAATCAGTGTAATCGCAGTTCTTCCCCATCTGTATCAGGTGAATAGAATCCGTGGGCTCTTCAGGCAGCCACATCCTTGATATTCCGCTTGCTGGTATCACGATATATACCTCTACGCCTGTCAATGCTGACACATGGGCAAAAGCGCGTGCCGTGTTCCCCGCTGAGGCAAGAACGAGTGCTCTTCCTGAACTTTTGAGCTTTTGCACTGTGGGAAAAGCTTCAAGTTCCTTGAAACTGCACGTTTTTATAAAGGCTCCTTTCTCAGGCCAGTAGCCATTAAAAGAAATGTATAAGTTGCTTAACCCAAGTTCGCCTGCAAGTGCTGTGCTTTTATAGGTTGTTGGGCCAGCATCAGACGTTATTATCTCATGTACAGGCAGCCATTCATGGAATTTTCCTATTCCAGGAACATCTTTTAATGCGATCTGCTTTTTCCTGTACTTTGCACGCAGAAGCGCATTATCATTCTGGCACTTCAGGCGGTCATCAAAATATACGCCAGAGCAGCCTGTGCAAACAAGGCTGTATTTTGGATTAGATGGTATTGATATGTCACATTGAGACTGAGAAAAAACCTCGCTACATGCTGATTTACTTTCTGTCATAATTAATGGTTCACTTAAATGACTATTTATGTCTTTCCATTAAAAAAAGTGTTTTTTCCTGAAACGGATAAAAAATTGTAATTAAAAGACATTTGTACATCAAATAATTCCGCTGGGATTTTTTGACTGGAATGCGCCTTTTACAACCTCAGCGCTGTAGGCAGAGGGAACTTTCCCTGTGTTTGCATAGATATACAGAGCAGTGACAAAAATCCCATCAAGGCTCGAACTGATGATCCCAAGAAAAACCCAGTAGATGACCACAAGCGCAAATACAGCGATTATTATAATAAGAGATGCTGTATATAACGACAGTATCAATGGTATTATGCCGATAATACCAAGAATAAAGAAAATCAACCCAATCGAGAATTGACCTATCACATTTTCTCCCCAGGTTTTCCTGAACAGGTGTCCTGATTTTTTAATTGAGCCGATGACGCTGATGTTCTCGAAAACCATTACGGGAATCACAAAGAAGGTCACTAAACTCCATGCGATGCCAATGATAGCAACGACTATCTTGCCCAGGGTTTCAGACCTGTCAGAAATAATTCTCAAAACAAGTCCGACAGTGGCAGAGATCAATGCCCATACAAAAATCTTCCCTATATGTTTCTTAGCATTATTGAAACCATCGCGGAATGTTGGATCACCTCCGTTCAATCGTATATATGCGCATGTTATCAATCCAGTGTTGAAAAATATGACAATGAAATAACTTATAATATAATAGATGAACAAAACAACATAATAATAGCCCCCTGAGAGTGTTTTTTCAATATCCGTAACAAAGAATATCGGGATCATGAACGATAGAAACAGGAGAACAGTTACAATCGCAGAAATCAGTGGAAATAGCATGATTTCTTTATCTTTTTTGAGAACTTCAAAACTTTGTTTTACTAATTGAAAGCTCCTTCCGAAATTTTCCAGCATAGTATCCCTTCTATAATACAGTGCAGTTCGTATAAAAACTTTTCATATGGAACAGGTTTATATTGAACAAAATCCACGACTTGGACACTTATAAATATATTTTATATTCAACAATCAAACAGGAACAAATAGTGCAATATTTTCCATGCTTACCGGGCTCATTCCTCTCCATTTCGCTGA
>JAWOKW010000006.1:0-10072 GCA_033854095.1 Candidatus Methanoperedens sp.
GCGCAGACCGATCTTGCGCCACTACCTGGAGGTCTCACCCCTGCACAAATCCAAGCGGCGATAGACCTCCGCGCCCAAGAGGTGCTCACCCCCCTCGCCACCTATCTCACGCAGACGCGCGTAATCGCCGCGCTCGCGGCGAATCTCCAGCTTCAGAACGACGTGACCGCCATCCTTATGCAGCAGCTTACGGTGCCGGGAACCAGCCTTACGCTACTCGCCATCCTGACCGATCCATCGCTCATTGCCCAGACGGGGGGAAGCTACATGCATGCCCATTAATCCGACGAATTTCCCGAACCAGTATTTAGCAGTTCAACTGCTCGATAAGGTCGGCACCGTGGTGCGCCCTCGAATCCCTACACGGCGCCGTTCGAAGTTCGCTACCGCTTTCATCGCTTCTATCACCCGTACACTCATCTGTTCTGGCACGAGCTGGCCGCAGGTGGATTCCCGTTCCTCTACGACCGTAATCTGCAGCTTAACCCGGATACCATAGATCCAAGCCACGCCGACGTCTTCAGCTTCCAGAATTTCTACGAGCCCTTCACCCCCCGTGTCGATTGGAGTCAGGGCCAGTATGGACTTGAGGATAAGAATAAGGAGATCATCGATTTCAGTTCGGATGCTGCCTATTCAGTTTACAACTGGGAATTGTTCTTCCATGCCCCACTCTACATTGCCGAGCGCCTGAGCCAGAACCAGAAGTTCGAGGACGCACTCAAATGGTTTCACTTCATTTTCGATCCGACGCACCAGGGTTCCGATCCGGTCCCGCAGCGGTTCTGGATTCCTAAACCTCTCTACAACCTCACCTCTGCCCAGATTCTGCAGGAACGCATCAACCAGTTGCTCCAGCTCGTTAACCAAGGCAATCCCAATGCTGTAGCGCAAGTCACGCGCTGGCGCAAGGACCCCTTCAATCCATTCCTTCTCAGCAGACGAATGCGCAGCTCGCAGCCGCCGAACTCGCGCTCCAAATCGCACAGCAGAATCAGGCTAACCACCAGGAGCAGATCGACAATATCCAGCAACAGATAGATTTTCTGACAAATAAGTTCACAAATCAGGATCTATACGATTGGATGGTCGGCCAGCTCGCTGATACCTACTTCCAGAGCTACAGGCTCGCCTTCAATATGTGCAAGCAAGCCGAGCGCTGCTACCGCTACGAGCTCGGCATCCCCGACAGCTCGTTCATCCAGTTCGGCTACTGGGATAGCCTCAAGAAGGGCCTGCTCTCGGGCGAGACGCTCAACCATGATCTGCGCCGTATGCAGGCTTCTTACCTCGAGCAGAATTCGCGCCGCTTCGAGATAAGCCGCTACGTTTCGCTGGCTGCACTCGATCCGAACGCGCTGCTTACGCTGCTCGAAAAGGGTGTGTGCGACTTTGATCTCCCGGAGTCACTGTTCGACGGCGACTACCCCGGGCACTACCAGCGCCACCTCGTGCGCGTCAGCTTGACCGTCGTCTACCCGAATCCCGGGAAATTCGACAACGTCAAAGGCACGCTCACGCTGATCAAGAACAGCGTGCGCATATCGACTGATATTAGCTCCGGCTACCCGCGCCAGGCGGGCACCGACCCGCGCTTCGTCGATCAGTACGGTGCCGTGCCGCAGAAGATAGTTCTTGGCAACGCGCAGGATGACCCTGGCCTGTTCCTGACAGTGATTAACAACAATCTGAGCGACCCGCGCTATCTGCCCTTCGAGGGTGCCGGCGCCATAAGCTCTTGGCACCTTGAGCTTCCCTCTGCGAATAACGAAATCGACTTGACCGCGATTGGTGACGTGCTCATCCACCTATACTATACCGCTCTCGATGGTGGCGATGCTTTCAAGCAGGCGGTTGAGGCCTACAACGACCAGAATCTACCGACCTCTGGACTGAAGCTCTTCAGCGCCTTGAATGACTTCCCGGCTCCTCCTCCGACTGATACGCTAGAGTACCCGCTGACTCCATGGCAAAGCTTCCTAGCTACACCACAGGCCGGCACGGATCAAGTGCTCGTGCTGACCCTCTTGCCCTCCAAGTTCCCGAATTGGACGCGCGGTAAGACCATAACCATCACGGGCCTGGCCGTTCTTGCAGTATCGTGGAACAGCGGCAACTTCATACTTGAGCCACAAGCTCCATTGCCTACCGCTGACGTCACTCTGACACCGGTCGCAGGTGTCACCGAGCCAAATGTCGCGGCTGGTACAGTGGCGGTGACAAATACAACACTCGGGAAGTGGACATTCAAGTTGCGCACTGCAGTGGCGGCCGATTTTCACTCTATCACCAAGAATGACATCGGTGATCTCCTCTTGCTCGTGAGCTTCCAGGTGACCTGAGATGGAGCTGGTGCCGCCTCTCGCCTTCCTCCGTCGCCCTCTCGGGCGTCTCATCCGCGCTTTTGCACCTGAACGCATCATGCTCTTTGGCTCGTACGCCAAAGGCACCATCCATCCAGGGAGCGATGTTGACCTCCTTATCGTCGCTGACCTTGAGGGTGATCCCATGGTTCACCTTCGTCGCGCCCGCCAGCTCGTTGCCGATTCCTTCCCGCCTATCGACATCATTATGTGCACACCCGAGGACATCGCCGAGGCCCACATAGCACGATCGCCGTTCCTTCTGTCGGTGCTCGGGAGCGGGATCACTGTATACAGCCGCTCATGACTGATTGATGCTTTGACATCGCAGTGGACAGGTATTCACTGGGATACCTCTCCTGTCCTGTATTCACAAGTAAAGGACAAAATCAATCGGAGTTTATATACCAATCGCAGCATTTATGACATAATCGGACAATTATGTCCTGTATGTTTGCAAAAAAGGACAGGTACAGAACAGGTGAACATGCGCTCAACGAGAAGGAATATCAAAAGCTCATTTCAGTGGTGGATCACCTGGAAGATGAAGTGATGATAAAACTGGCGATATCAACAGGCATTAGAAGGGAAGACCTCTGTCATGGAACAATGAAGCGAAAACGCATTGATAGATCTACGAAAAAAGCTATTGAGTATGTGGTTATTACAGGTATCAAGGTATCTGATATCGATTTTGATGAACGGAAGATGTCTTTCCTGGAGAGCAAGAAGAACCGGATCTGGGAAGTGCCGCTGTCTGAAGATATGCTTGTCCTGATAAGAAAACTGATCAACAGCAGGGGAAAGAACCAGAGCGAGTACCTAATATCTTATTCCGGGAGGACTGCTCACCGCAAGCTCCAAGCATACTGCGATAAGGCACGAATTTCTCGAAGGCCGTTCCATGCGCTCCGGGCGACATGCATCAAGTTCTGCCAGGCTGCAGGCTGGGCTCCGGAACAGGTCTCCAAGCTAACAGGAGATACGATTGCTGTGATCCAGGAGCATTACAGTACGCCGACAAACGCTGAAATGCAGGCTGTGGTTATTGATAAACCGATCCTGTGAGGGAGGATTCTTTGAAAAAAGCAGATATTCAGACAAAATAAATATGTGCAAGGCATGTATAAACAACCTGTACCAGATTGAACATTGATCATATATTATCTATAAAATAAGGAGAATAAAAATTTATGAAATTCATTATTACGATATATCAGGATGAAGATGGTATGTTCATTGTTGAATGCCCGTCTATCCCAGGCTGTGTGAGTCAAGGAAAAACCGAACCAGAGGCAGTGAAGAATATTCAAGACGCAATCAAAGAGTGTCTGGAGGTTCGTGCTGAAAAAGGGATGCCCTTGACTGTAGCCACTCGTCAGGTGGAGGTTTTCTCATAGTGCCCACCGTTCCAGTGTTGAAGGCTCGGCAAGTTATAAAATCTTTTGAGAAACTTGGCTGGGAAGTTGCTCGTCAGAGAGGCAGTCATATCATTCTAACGAAAGAAGGACATATAGCCACACTATCAGTGCCCAACCATCCCGAAGTAGCTCGTGGCACTTTACGAAGTCTAATTGCAAAGGCAGGAATTAGTGTGGAGGAGTTTTTGGCAGCTTTAGAAAAATAATACCATTGGATAAATTTCGCAAGCTATAATATGAAACCATTTCCCTTTTTACCGGTATCAGAAAAAACGCTAACAAAAGCCGAACGGAAAGAAGCACGCGCTCGTATTGATCAGTACTACCAAAAGAAATTAACTGAATTACAAAAATATATTTATGAATCGTTTGGAAAGTTTTATGAGGGTAAAATGAATGTATTTGAGCTTGATCGCATAATCCATATTTATCATAAACAGTCGCAAGAGTTGTTTTCTTTTATTACTGCTTATAATTCTAATGATTCATTACGGTTTATACTTGCTATCATTGATGCAGAAGCACGAGGCGAATGGTCATGGCAACCAAAGACTCGACAGGAAAAAAGAATAAATAATAAGCTATCCTACAAAAATGGTGCATTGCACGCATCAGGATATTAACTAGACACATTGGTTCAAGAGGGGACGAATAAAATATGAGCAAAAAGCAAAATGTAAGTAGCAAGATATTAACAGATGAAGAATTGGAAGAGTTGATTGAAGAAGCTACGGTTGATTGCCATGATGAATCAGAATGTCTTTCTGGTTTTGTTGTCATGATAGAAGATAATTTGGATTTTCCATTCGTAGCTAAAGTTATAGGCGAAGAAGTTACTGTAATTGGGATAACAGAAGGAAGAGATAATATTTTGGCAGAGTGCGAACGGAAAGGCAAAAAATACGATGTCGACATCCTGGATATAGAATTTACCTCCATGGTAAAAGGAAGTGAATGGATAGATGCTTACAAAAAATGGAAAGGATGGGATTAAGAGTATGGTATGGGTAATGCCCGTATAGAAATTGCGTATAATTGAAGTTAAACGAAATTTTAATTTCATCTTGTAAATCGAATAATTCTTAAAACCATTATTTTTGAAAAAGAAATTTTAATATAATAAATTATTAAATATATTTTATATTGTGGAAAAGTTGGAATTCTGGGATAGGCTCTATCTAAGGAAGCGTTGCAAGCGGATGGGTGAAGTGGAATGGCAGTGTAAGAATTAAATTTGAATTAACCAATTGCAGATAGAGATAATATGTCCTGGATTCGTGAGATTACCTGCATTGCTTAGTTCAGAATTATCCAACTGATTCCAAATTTCCTTAGACATCTCAACCTCAATCGCAGCTCCAACAAAAAATAAACACGGTGAAAGATTTTTTTTAGAAAATGCCGTTCTTATGCGTGATAAGGCCGAATTAGCAGTTTTCCAATGTTCATCAGCACCTGCTGGGTCAATACCTCCCTTAAGCTCTCCAAGAGCGATATATAGTTCAGGTTTCTTTTTATTTTTTTTCTGGTTATCTGAAAATTCGAGATGGTTGCCTTTAAAAAGACATAAGTCAACATTTTTGCCCTTGCCTCCCAAAAAAGGTACACTAAGATTGTATATAATCGTTCTACTTTCACCATCTTCTCTATACCAACTCAGTCCTTTTAAGAATAATTCTATATCTACCCAATTTTCAGTTGATTTTATCCATTTATCACTATCTTTATTTAGCCAATAATAAGAGATATCAGCAAGAATAAGGGCGGCAATGATCGCACGTGTAAATTTTCGTTCTGCAAGGACTCCACCAATATTCCGCATCATTCCACCTAATGTATCACCTCTAGTCAATAGGAATCGAAAGACAAGTTCCTCAACAAAACTGGATCCGGCTGGTTCAAGAAAGTTTTTAATCAGGCCTTGAATAGCCTCTACTTTATCTTCTTCAAGCATATGTCCAGAAGCTTTGTCAGATACTCCTGCTGCGGTTAATAAACCTAGTTTTATTTCAGAAATATTCAGCAAATCGCTAGGCTCATGGGCTTTAGAGGCTAAAGCCTTTAATGACCTTGCTTCCTCAATAAATGGAGTAGCCTGGTGATTTCTTTCTAACGCCATTTCTACAAAGCCAGCACGCGTAGCTTCATAAGGGGTAACAAGGTCATCACTTTGATTTAAATGCTGGAAGTAGGGTTTTTTTATTTGCACTTTTGATTTCTCCTATTCAATTCAATTTTCATAAACGAATATTGGACATATTTTAATTTATTTTTTCCAATAATATACGCATTTTCGTAATTCTTCTCTTCCATGCGAACCCATTTGCTGACTACTATTACCTTTTCCATTCTGAAGCTTGAAGATTTTCTTAACTTTTAACCCTGATTTTTCGGCAAATTCTGATAAAATTAAATCGACAGGAATAGTTTCCCCAGCATATCTAACATTGTCGTTAACATAATATATTCTCCCTCCCTTCTTCAGTAATCTCGCCATTTCAAAGATGACAAAAGAATGTTCATAAAAATAGTTCTTCACCATTCGGTAAATTCCAGGATTATTGAGTAATTTTTGTTCTTTATATTGTCCGAGAATCTCAAGAATCTCTTGTAGCGCCTTATTTGAATTAAATGCTTGCTCTGCACATTCAAATAGATTTAACTGACCATTATTTTTATATATATTTCTTAGAAATTCCACTTTATCTTTATTTTCAACTGTACATGAAAGCAAACTCTGCCTTAATCTTCTAGTTTCCTTTTCATCAACTCCAAGAAATATTAATTCCAGAGCATAGGTTCTAGTATAGTCATAACGGTTACAGTAAGGTGGAGAGGTTATTACTAAATCAAATGTTTCCTTATTAAGCAAAGGCAAAGCTTCAAGGCAAGAACCAGTTATAAGTTCCATTTCAACATTCGGTTGTTCTTCATTAAATAGTTTCATATTTCCAATATCTAATATAATTCTATTTAATTGACTGAAAAGTGCTTCTTCAAACGAATATATTTTGCCTTTGTTGAACTTATCTTTACCTTTATTAGCTCTGTAATCCCATCTTAAATACTGACCGTCTTTTCGAGTATAACTAATTTTTTCAAGAATACTGAAACATGCGAACTTTAAAATTTGTTTTATATCTTCATCTATACATTCCTCATGAATATATTTAAGAAAAGCATTAAGTTTATGTTCCGTATCCTCAGGGAATGCTTTACTAGTAATTGTTATATGTTTTATACTCGTTTCAAAGTCAGTTTTACTTTTTATAAAATCAATTTTTTTTATTGTACTAATAGTTTTTCTGAGATTCTCAAATTCTACATTTTCAGCAGCTTTTCTTGATTTCAAAATGAAATCTCCAATTGGAAGTATTTCAATTCCATAAGAATTAAATCCCATTTCTCTCGATGTAAATAAAGTGGTACAAGCTCCTGCAAAGGGGTCTAATATTCGTCCAGATTTCTTATAGTAATCACGAATGAACATTTTAACCATTTGAGTAGAGAATCCTTCTTTAAATCCGAACCAATTGAAAAAAGGAATATCTTTATTTGCCTGAAAGCTAACAAGTTTCCTACTTAGCAAAGAATTTACTTCAATAGAATCTTTATATTTATACTCTAATTCTTCTCTGTGAATTTTACTTGTCGCCATTTTATACCTTTTAATACTTTCATCTCCAATGTCCGCCACAGACAGCACAAACAAAACTCATCGCTGCATGATGATAGTCGTCATCTTATGCCGTTCTTCCACCGTTCCCTTGCACGAAAACCCGCATACTGTGTGTGGTGGCGTTGTACTCGCCCGCCGGATTCCTGTAAATGGACTTCGCACAGGTGAAAAGAAAATTTAGCTTTTCGGATACAACCGCTAATTAGACAATATTCTTTCACTTTTTCATCTTTCATTTTTTTCATCACTCATTAACTATATATCCACGTAAAATAACTTAAACCGATATGGGAATTAAGAGGAAGCATCTACAATTCATTCTTCCACATCCTCCTCCTTGTATATTTCAAATTTCCAATTTTCTTTATCAAGTTGTTTATGCAGGAACTTTTCAATATCTGAAATCATGGCGACATAATTAAACTCATCGTCTGGATATGGAAATCGAATAATTATTTTCGTCATTTTGTTTCCTTCTTGCGTCATGTGCTATTTTAGCTATCCCTAATTATTTTTTCTATGCAAATCTTTTTGTCTCTAAGATCAATATAGACAGCATCACCGGCTATCAGTCCGATCTGATTACAAAACTGTTTTGGCAGCGATACTATAAGGCTTGCGCCGTCCTGCCCTCCCTGGGCTTTACGTACTTTTCTTATTTCCATTTTAAACATCACCACCTATATGATTGATACGGTAGTATATAATAATATCTATGATTCGATAGATGCGATAGATATATATATATATAGTATAACGTAGTAGTATAGACTAAGGGAAAATGAGTTTGCCCCTGCGGAATTGCCGTTCCCAAGGGCGTGGCTCATTCCTGTTAGGAAGGAATGAACGATATGAAAAACATCTCAAAGAAATATAAAGGTTTCACAGTACAGGAAAAGGAACAGCACAGCAGACTTTATGATGAACTGACAGATATCGAGGATAGGGTCGCCAGATACGTCATTGCAGGCGAGATCGTAAAAGACATGCAAGAGTTCGATATAGGGGTGTGAATCCCTATGAACTCCCCCTGTGGTGAAAAACACACCTGCGAAGACTGCAAGGATCGGCGGGGCTGCGATCTCTATTATTCTGAAAGGAATTTACAGCTATTAGCGGATAGATTCGAAGAGGATTGGAATGAGCGGGAGTATGCAAAAAGGGAGTGGCTATAATGCCCTCCCCAGACCGCATAAAAGAAGCGATGGACACGCTTCTTAAGATGTTCGATGAGGAGAGTCTGGAAAAGGTAGCTAGGGCAGTATTCAGAGGCGAGAGCATCCCTGCAGATAAGTGGAGCTTCCTTAACAGGCTTCTGATGTATCTCAACAATACCGAGGACGCACGAGGTTTTCGGCAATGGCAGCAGGTCGGCAGGTATGTTAAGAAAGGCTCAAAGGCTTTCTATATCATCGCACCAGTGACCCGAAAAATAACAGCCGAGAAAACCCTTGAATCAGGCGAGACGGTCAGGGAAGAAAAAACTGTGCTTGCAGGATTCAAAGGCATTCCTGTTTTCCGCATCGAGGATACAGACGGCGCACCGATGATCAGAGAGGAGCACAAAGTGAATATCCCTTGTGAGTTCAACGGCATCATAAAAGAGCTTGAGCTTAAGGTTCAGGCTGTGCGGTTCTGCGGGACAGCATACGGCTCTTACAACTTGATCAATAAGGAAATTCGACTTGCATCCCCAGATATAGAGGTATTTCTCCATGAACTCAGCCATGCAGTCGATGGTAGACTGGTTGGCCTGAGACCATGGCAGCTAAAAGATCAGGAAGTTATAGCGGAGTTCAGCGGTGCAGTAATCGGGCATCTGATGGGCTACAAAATCCCTCTGGGGAATGTCAGGGAGTACATCGAAAGGTACAGCTTTCGGGAGCTTCTTAACTCGTTATCAAGGGTGGAAAAGGTAGTGAACTACGTGATCGAGAGGACAACGGCAGGCATAAAACAGCCTGTCGTTTGTCTGGGAGGCTGCATATGAACAGCACTTTTGAAGATAAGAAGCGGTTCGTTTTGGAGTCGGGTCTTACGATCAACGAGCTAAGACAAATCCTTAACGAATTTGAAGAAGAAGCAGAATCGCAGGCGGACGACATGACGATTTCGGATTTTGTTTTCGTACAGCAAAAGCTGGAGGCGACACCATGAAGCGGGAAATGTCTTTCGGTCAGCGGTTAGATGCAGGCGAGACGAAAGAGCAGTTGATGGCTTATTTTGCGCTTTCAGAGACGCAGTATGAAAAAGTCCTGGCGAGTTTGAAGGCTATTAGAAGCAGGGGGTCTATGGAAGTGGTCTGAACGGCGGACTGTTCCACCCGTCTCCTCATTTGCATCTTAATCAAAGGTGGAGGATTAACCCTCCCCTGATGCCTGGCTTATCAGGATATTTCCCAGAAGAAAAAAATAGAAAAATTAAAAATCGATATAAGGATAGTACCTTTCGGAGATAAGCATTAATAGAGTTTATTTTGACTAAATAGTGTAAAATAGTGTCGAATTTTTACACTATTACACTGTCTAATGCCTCCTTTTTATAATTTGAGACTGTACCTAAGCATAGCGATTATTGCTCTTGTCCGCAGTCATCATCATAATGTGTGA
>JAWOKW010000007.1:0-4365 GCA_033854095.1 Candidatus Methanoperedens sp.
AAATTGTGTGGGCTCCATTCCGATAGTCCTGATAAGGATGTCAATCCATTCATCTTTTGTGAAATTCTTCCTCTTTTCTATGAAATCATTTATATTCACATTAGGTATCTGTATGGGTTTTAAGCTGGAGATTACAAATGGGGAAAAAGAAGATTCAGTTGAATATTCCATTTTGATGATGCACCAGATACCTCCACCAAGCAATTTGTCATACTTTTTTACATAATCAGGCTCAACTTCCACTTTCGTGATTCCGAGATTAGAGAACAAGGCTTCGTATACATCTCGTGTTTCATTAAGCCGGACTGTAACTTTATCAATTATTGTGTAAAATCCTGTCTCTCGTATTTTCGATTTGATTAGTTCAGCCTCATCAGGGCGCACATAATTCTCTGATAAAATCTTTTTTACTTTCTTGACACCTTCCTGAATTAGCTCTTCATCATCAGTCGCACAGTTCGATCCGAGGAGGTACTCCAAGACATATACTGGAACGTTGTGACCCACTTTCATAAGTTTGGTGAGATCTTTCCTTACCACTTTTCCTGGAAAATTGGTATTCAATTTATAATCAATCTGGGTGACTGAGTCCACTTCTGCCATTTTCATTTACCTTTCTTGTTTGGTTTATCTATATTGTTTTATAAAATATTAGAAATCATCTGTTATCAGAATGTCCACTTCAACAGGTATCTCAAATAACTCTCTTTGTATTGCAACAGGATCTTCATCAATTGCTTTTAGATTGTAGGTTTTGTTCTTGACATCACTGCTGAGGGTCAAAATAACATCTTTTATCCTTTCTTCTGGTTCATCTGACGTACTGTCAAAAATGACCAGTTTTTCATCACTGACCTTTCGTCCATCACTATCCCTCAAAGATATCTTGCAGCTTAGAGGCTCGCGTTTATCTGTCACTTTTCCAGTTTGTAATAATCTTATCTTAAAAGGGCTGCTTGTGATCTTTTTGTGTGAATCAAGTACAGTGATCTTGACTTTGCCATGTTCTATCCCCTTTCTGTCAAGATCTTCATTATAGCGGATGTGATTGTAGATAAGCACAGGTATCACAATCTCCTGCAATGATGCACCGCCATGGACATAATTAACTCCCCCGCCCTGGGATTTAAACCGCAAATCTGCCAGCGGTACGTATAGATGCATCTTCTTTTCAGAATCAACAAATGATGCCATACTGAATTTGTGGGCGTTTTTTAATGTAATATCTTGCTCGGTCAGGATAAAACGCTTATTCGAATCGAGTATCCCATTCTTTTCAAAATCCTGGGTCTCAAGTTTAGCTACGTTTTCAAGATGTTCTCTCTGGTAGATGAAACCGTGGTCAGATGTAATAATTACTTTTGTTACATTGAGTGATCTGCCAAGGCGATTGACCATTTTATCAATATCCCGAATAGTGAATTCCACAGCGTCAAATACCTTATGTTCAGATTGTTTATTATCCCCGGTGTCATCAATCCTATTATGATATATGTAAATCACTCTTTTACCTTTTATCTTATCCCTTGCATCATCTGTTTTTAATTCCATGAATTCATCGAATTTGAATGCAACTGAATCCGGAAAGCTCTTTATCAGTATTTGTTCCCTGTTTTCCGTCCCATCCGAATCAATCCCATCTACAAATATGCGCCCATTATTATACTCAAGCTTGCTGTTGGGTAAAAGGCTTGCCATTCCAAGTTTAGTATATGATGGAAGTGAACCCACTATTGCCTTCAATTCCATTGTGCCTTTTGTACTTTTGTTGAGCACTTCTTGCAGTTCAAATGCGCTCTCATAACGCAGTCCATCTGAGATGATAACAGCGACTTTATCTCTGTCATTCTTTCGGATTATGCTGTCGATATAGGTTTTGTAAAATACTTTCTGTTTATCGATGAGTTCAATGTTCCATATATTTTCAAGCTCCGAGTTTATGAGTTCGCTCCATTGAGTGAGAAGTCTATCGAGCATCCTTTTATAAAGATTATCAATATTTTTCTTGATGTCTTTCTTGAGAATTTCTTTCTCACTATCCCTGTCATAGTGATAGTAGAATTTGCGGTAATAATAATCAATAAGATAATAGCGGCTCGTATATCCTTTGAAGAGCTCATTCAGGTTCTGCTCATTGATGCCTTCGTGTTCAATCTCTTTTGAGAACTCATGGAGCTTTATGGCATTTTCAAGAGCACAATATATGTTCTCATAAATTGGATACCAGTGTTTTGTTTTTCGTTTGTCTATCCACCCAAGATATTTTTCAAAATTTTCTCCGCTTTCGGTAAGTCCTGTAACGATATTGCGGATGACATTTTTATCAATAATATCGAAAGATTCTGCTTCAAAGTAATCTTTCACTTCGTATTTATTTAAAATTGATGTCAGGTTCCTTTCGAGATTTTGGTCATCTTCCTTGAGCAATTGATCGCTGTATTCATCGAATTTTTTTGAGTCATTTGAATGATTCATCCACTCCTTTATGAATATCTCACATTCATTACTCTGCTTATTTATGTATTGTTTATAAGATTTCAGAGCAACTTTTGTGTTCCTGCTTATGTGGGTTATCATGAAACTAAGGAGGAGTTTTTTTAATGTTGGATGCTCTGATGAAAAACCGAAATGACTTTCCATCATGTTCCAGAATCCATCCGCAAGTCCATATTTTTCAATCTCGCTCCAGATATTATTTTCTCTTTCTGTGAGCGAACTCAGCAGCAATTTCCTGACCATCTCTTTTTGATCTATAGTTGATGAGCCTGTGAGTACCGCAAGCATTCCTGCCACAAAATCATCTTCTTTCCAATCACGCTGGTAGAACTGTTTGAAAGCCGAAACTCTCTTTTTATTATCAAAGAACTTTGAATTTGCTTCCAGGAACTTATCAAGGTAGTAATTTTCAACTCCTATCTCGCTTTTGATATCCGATATTTTGCTGTTCTCGAATCTTGATGAATAAAGCTGTATATCGAGCAGCCAGTTTGACCTGTGTTCTCGTTCTGCCTCAGATGAATAAATAAGATAATTTGATCCTGTATCATCATTTTCAAGGAGCTTTTTTATCTGAAAGAAGTTATTGTTCAGGACGTGCAGTTTTATTTGATGCTCAGCGAGGACTGACTTGATGGACTCAAGACCTTCAGCATCCGCTGTTCTGTCCCTGTCATACCAGAAGACTATCTTCCTTTTTTCATGCTCGTCTTTAACTTCGAACTTTTTGAGTATGCTCTGGATAGTCTTTTCTATATTTAGCATGTTTTAGATCAAATCTCCTTAATAAATGGCATCTTCTGCCCTTTCCTGATGGGAAAAGCCAGTAAATGGGTCTTTTCTAATAAGTCCTGGCATGGTCTTTGAAGAACGACTTCAGGAAATAATTAATATATATTGTCATGGTGGTCAAAATCCAGAAAAATCACTTTGTTTTCATTTTCAACTATCTCGAAAATAAGTACAAAGGATTTATCAATATGAACTCTTCGCATTCCTTTCATATCATGCTGAAGAGGTTTGTAATGCTGTGGATTTACCAGTATTTCACTCATCTTTTTTAAAATTATCCTGAATAGTTTTATATTTTTTCTCTTCAGTTTATCTAATTCTCTTTCAAGCTACCTGCTGACTTCGTAATCGTATTTCAAAGCCGGACACCAAATTTCTTTTCAAAATCTGAACTGGAAATAGTCCCTTCTTTTTTTATTGATTCAAGCTTGCGGATATACTCTGGTTTGACATGATGTAAATCATTGTCTATTTCCTCGATGGTTTCTTCGATAGAAATTATTTTTGTTTTCAAGAAATCAAGGTCGGATGCTATTCTCTGCAATAATTGTACTTCAGACATATTGTACCTCCATATTTTTTATTTTGGCTATTTATTTTAATTTTAAATTTATATGAAATATTCTTAAATTTAACGTCTATACCGCTCATACCGCCTCCACCAGCCCCTCAAACTTGGCATAATTCACCACGACCCCATCATCAAGATCAATGTCAATGAGTGCAAGCGCCTTATTATTCAGCGTCTCATCATACGCCGCAAGCTCCTGCATCACCTTCCCCAGCCTCTCTTTCTCCTGCTTATCCCGCTCCGAATCACCCAGCATCCCCATCCTTGAATCAAGCTTAGCCTCAAGCTCAAGCAGGTAATCAGTCCTCATCTTTGCCAGCAGTGTCTTATCATACCTGTGCGTATACACCAGCGCATTGAACCCCCTGCCTGATGTGAAAAGCCAGTAAATGAGTCTTTTCTGGTAAGTTCTGGCATGGTCTTTGAAGAACGACTTCAGGAAATAGTCCCGTATGATCTTCTCGGACGACTCGCTACCCCACAATTCGATCAATTCTGTATCATAG
>JAWOKW010000008.1:0-15539 GCA_033854095.1 Candidatus Methanoperedens sp.
TTTGAATTTTTTATTCTTATTTTCATGATATTTTCCTCCTGTTCACCCAAATAATCGGAACTGCTACCAAAATGAATGTTATACCTGCTGACAACCATGTACCACCTAATCCAAGTGATATCAAACCAAATAATATGAGCAGATTTATTATACATGTGCCCGCAGTTCCCAGGACGAATCCGATTACCGCTGTTTTCCTTTTTTTAATACATCCATATATAAATATCGCAATGATAAATCCCGCCACGATAGAAGGCAAAATAATAGGAATAATGTAAAAAGCCAGAAAGATTGGCAGAAGGGTAGAAAAAAAATTAGATGCTTTGAAATCAAGGTTAACATTTGAATTATTAATTACAATAGTTTTTGTATCATATTTCGGATTTGAAAACTCATTCCATGCTTCCACTTTGACATCATATTCTCCATTGGGAAGGTTCAGGGAATACGAGCCATTAGGTCTTGTTGTTTCAAAAGAGTTTACAAGTTCGCCGGTTCCATGACGATAGACATAAACTCTTGCAGGGAATATAGATTCATCACCGACTAGAACTTTTCCTGACAGAACCCATCCTGTTTTCCTGCCTCCTTTGAGTTCAAGTTGATAGAACTCAAAGTCATCGTAATTGCTGCCGTCCTTATTGCTGCCAGAGGTTATTTTAATCGTGTTATTGCCTATCTTTAGCAGATCCGGGTCGAATGAAATGTCCACTTCGGCAGATTCAGACGGCTGTGGACTGTACGTAGGAGGGTAAACGTTTAACTTCCCTCCTTCTTTGCTGATAATAAACTTTTGTGAATTTGTGGGATCGGACACCGTCCAAATATTTTCTCCTTTCCAGGGGATAATAAAAGCATCATTCGATAATGGAAATCCGTTATTTTTGAATGTCTTCTTGAGATCCTCCGAGATAATGCCTTTGTTCAGGTCGTCTTCTAATTTCGTATCCATATTAAACAAAGGTGCTGGAGGTGCTTTGAAATAGCAGTTGAGCAGGGCAACTTCCACATCATTTATGTAAACCCTGTCTAGGTATTCAGTAGAATTGATCTCGTATGGACTCACGGACTTTACCTTTAAACTGAACTCTGGCAATTCAAATCCAGAGTCCATGAAAAAAGTTTTTGTGTAAATCACCCCTTCTGGTTCATTTGGGGTTAGATCCTCTTTAATATCGTTACCCAGATGGTGATAAGAATTATCTGCAAAAATAGTTTCGATCGCAGAAGTTTGCAAGATAGTACGCTCTTGTTGCTGTATCGGTTCTATGCATTGTCCCATCGCAGGTTGAGCGATTACAATTGCCTGAAATAAATTTAATACAGCTAATACAAATAGGGTATACGCAATTTTATTTTTTGAAATTCTCATGTCATAACCTACATTTGAACGTCTTAGTACATAAGTCTTACGATTAATCGTCAAGTCAGTGAATTTAAACATACATCTATGCATCTATAGGCAAAGCTATGTGGTTTGATACTCTGGTAACTGAATGCATAGACGCACTAAAAAATAATCTAACAAATTGGAGCAAATAGGATACAGGCTAATTATGAGCCCGCTTGAAAAGTTATTCGGCAAAACCGCACAGATGACCGTACTGGAATACTAACATTACAACAATGCTTTAAAAAATAAGCATCTTGAGCTGTTGAGAAATCCAATTATGCCTCTTAATTTACTCACATTAGAAAATCTGTTAGATATCAATGAGCAGATAAAAATACGTGCATCGAAGGACCATCGAATAGAGTACACTGGAAGCGAGGATTATACAATCAAGATTCGTGGACTTAAGAAGTTAATCGAACTTACCCCGAAAAATAGAACTGTTATAGAGATTGCGACTTACTATCTAAAAAATATAATTTTGCTACAAGCTTTCCCAGATGCTAACCATAGAACAGCATTAAAAGAAGCCGATAACCAAGTATTTTCACTGTGCTTGGAGTTTGTTAGAGCGCATGTCAAATAGACTATCCCAACTCCACTAATACTTCATACCTGCGGTCAAGAATACGATTTATTGCTTGCAATTCAGATTCTCTCTCGGGATACTTTGGTTTTGTCGTAGCAGGTGTAAAGCGAATCTGTTTATAACCATTGCCGATGCATTTAGCCAATTTTAGTTTCACTCTATCCCTTTTTCCCAATAGAAAATGCTTTTCCAAGATATTTGCCGATACCATAATAGCCGGCAGTATCCGGCGCGAATATGACCGGCTTTATTTTTTCAATATCAGTATGCCCATCTTCTCCCAGCACATCTTCATCTGCCTTGACATCCATGATCTCCCCGATAAACTCGGTATGTAACCCTATTTCAATAGTGCGTAACAGTTTGCATTCAAGAACAATAGGAAATTCCTTAACAAATGGAGCATCCACCAGGTCGCTTCTTACGCTGGTAAGTCTGGTTTCATCGAACTTGTTGACGTTCCTGCCCGAGACTGTACCAAAATAGTCTACCTCTTTCAGAAACTTTTCAGAAGGAACGTTCACGGTAAAGGCTTTTCTTTCCACTATATTTCCATGAGAATATGTAGCTTTTCGAAGAGAGATGGCAACACACGGCGGCTTGGAACAGCAGATTCCACCCCATGCTACGGTCGATGCATTCGGCTTTCCTTCGCTATCATATGTTCCGATTACCCAGACCGGAACAGGGTGAGCAATGGTTGCTGGCTCTAATGACTTCTTCATGATTTCCTCCTCGTGATAGTTCTTGTTTTCATATATTTTAACGCATCGGTTCGTCATTACAGGATTCAAGGATAGGATTTTCTACATTTCTGATAACCACGGATGGCTCAGGCTATCCTGAAAACCTTTGCTTTCCATCTGCTGTTCAGTTTTCCCAGGAATATCATTGAGGCTGCAATAAGAATGAGCCCCAGACCTGCGATGTATACTATTGATGCGTTATTATTAACAGGGTAATAGAATGATATAAGTGTTTCAGCCAGAAGTACCGGAACCACTGCGAATGCGAACTGAAGAAGGATCTTTGCATCAAGCAGGCAGCTATTAGTAAATAATCCTGTAAGATAGGCAAGTACAGAGCCCACGTATGCTGATACTGTAAACATTATGATCAAACTGATCCATAACAGATCCATCTCTCCCTTTAGGTATCCTGCGACCAGAAGATACGGCACTGCCACAATGCATGTAAAAAACAAAAAGAGTATCAATTCCATCTGTAACGAAAGTAAAGGTTAACCTGTCAGTTTCCTTTGGATGCTTCTTGGGTGCTCTATCCGTAAAAACAAATATTGGCACTAGATACTCGTAATTATCCGCGATCGAATCAGGGTCTTCCGCCATAGCAAACTCTTTCCATGCCATCACTACCGAGCCGGTAGTATGTATGGATTCCCGTAAGACCTCAGAATTTCGCAATGTATCGAGATCAGGATACAGCGCGCCCACGCTACTATTGCTATCTTCGGCAAACCCATCCAGCGATATTGTTGCTCCTAAAATGACTTTTGCCATATATTATTTCTTCTCTGTTTTATATTTGAGTATTATTACACCTTTACTGGTGGTCTTGAAGTCCAAGAGCCTCAGGGTTTGTTTACTGCCTTCCTCTCTAAAGAGATGTTTTCCGCTCCCCAGAACAAGCGGGTGAATCATGAAATCATATTCGTCGACGAGATCATGCTTCATCAGCGTCTGAACAAGCTCACCGCTACCTATTACCCGGATGTCATCCCCGGATTGCCGCTTTAGTTTGGCGACTTTCTTGACAACATCGCCTGCAATGAGGGTCGAGTTGTTCCAGGCGAGCGGCTCATGCAGTGTTTTTGAGACAGCTGCCAGCCGCCGTGCTTAAAGCCTCCACTGCGGTCCTCATCTGGACTTCCGGGAGCTTGCATCACACCGTCCAGTGTTAAAAACTCTGAAACAATTATTTTTCTCATTTTCCTCTCCCCTCGTATGCTTCCTTTAATTTCGCAATGTCAAATTTCTTCATTTTGAGAAACGCTTCGGTAACTCGCGCTATTTTCTTGCTGTCTTTGTCCTTGGGCATCTCGTCCATAATAGTGGGAACAATCTGCCACGAGAGGCCGTACTTGTCTTTGAGCCAGCCGCACTGTTCTGCTTTTGGGTCTGCGGAGAGTTTCTTCCAGTAGTAGTCTATTTCTTCCTGGGTATGGCAGTGCACCATGAATGAAATGGCTTCGTTGAACGTAAAGTTGTGTTCACGGGCGCTGGCCATGGCCTCAAACTCCTGGCCTTCGAGCGTGAAGGCGGCGTGCTTTATTGTTCCAGCCTTATCGGGTTCTTCGCCTTTGCCGTAACGGAGGATATCGCCAACTTTTGCATTGTTGAATACCGATACGTAAAAATTGATCGCCTCTTCCGCCTTGCCGCACACATCGCCCACAAACATGAGCGTCGGGAAAACTCTCTGCTTTATCTTGCGGTCGCCCATGAACATAACCTGCCAGGAAAGGCCGTACATGTCCTGCACCCAGCCATATTTCTCGCTGAACGGATATTCGCCAAGCTCCATAAGCGCCGAACCGCCTTCTGAGAGATTCTCCCACAGCGCATCATGGTAACAATATCCACCGAACCCGAAGGGGTGTTATGAAGCGTTGTCGTGTTCTTGATCTCTGAGTCTTTGAAGATGGATGTGTAGAACTCGGCCGCCTCCTTGGCTTCCTTGTCAAACCATAAATGTTGCGTGATTTTTTGCATATATGCCTTTCTGGTCGTTGATAATTACACTCGCGTCATCGCAAATTCATAGCCAGTGGTCTTACCATTTTCTAACAATTTTCTTTCCACTTGATAATCCATTTTAATCCACTCCTTTAAATCTGATTTTCATAATTATTTTCTCCATATTACATGTTATTTATAAGCTAATAAAAGTATCCAAAGTTCAGGTGATGGACGCGCCCCCTCTATGAGCTATCTGCGCGTCGAATACCGCTTCCTGGCGCCACATATTGCATCCGCTGCAGTGATTTGATAGCCCTGATCCGCAGCCCGGATGCCAGACCTGCAGTAATCATCGGCACCTCAATGGCTGCCGGTGCAGCTGTGTGGGCGGCTGGAAGCCTGCTCGGAACGTACAAAATGATAAAAGACGCCGGGCACTTAGAAAATTCCAAACGAATATCATCATCACGGTTATTCAAGGCATTTTATTTCTTCTTTTCTATAGAGTTTGAGATAGCGGCTAAGAATCTCTTTAGGTTGCCCTCCGCATCCACCAAAAATCCATTCTGAAGAATCCTTTAACAAACTAAATACATTTTTAAGTTGTTGTCTACGATACATTCGTATTTTTTTATTCAATTGGGATAAGTCATCGGTTCTTACATCTCCTAAATTATAATATTCAGGTTCGCATAATAAAAACCATTGACAACTTAATCCCGTAGTTTTGTGTACAACATATTTACCAATATTATTTATGTGTATCCCAGCAATGGACGCTGGACATATTGGTCTTTCATATGGATATCCTAATATTTCCTCGATTTCACGTTTTAATTCAAGCAATTTGGACTTTGGCACCGTTAGATTATTATGGATATCTTTTGCTTTACCAGAGTATTCTAATTCACCAATAGAGGGAAATATATTGTAATCCTGGCAATATCTCACTATTTCTGGTATGTCTTGAACATTCTTGTTGGTAGGAACAATTGAAAATGCTATATTAGTCTTGAAATCCCCTGCCTTTTGCCCGTACCCTGCATCTAACAGATAATCTTTAGTGCGATAAATTGATTTTGCTGCGCCTTTCTTACCCAATAAATAATCAAATACCTCACTATCAAAGCTGTCCATTTTCAATATTATACTCACATTGCAATCCTTTAGAAAACTCACATCATCTCTGCTGTATCCAATTCCAGACGTAAACATTGAAATATTTATCCCATGCTGATGAAAAAGAGAAATTGTGTGGCGAAATTTTGGGTCATTGGTGGGTTCACCCAATCCGCAGATATAGACCCATTTAAGCCCCATCCTGCGCCCTTGCTCGATAATGTTTCTAATCTCGTTGATTTCCATTTCGTTCTGGTGAGGTACACCAACTTGCGAGTCACAATAAATACACGAACCATGAGAGCAGGCTGCACTCAACTCAATATCAAGAGCAGGAACCTTATTTTTTTCAAATTCCTGTATGCAAAACTCCAATACCTCTTCGCTCCAAGGAGCATAGATTATCTGCTTTTCCTTATTAGATATTTTCATTTGGTTTCACTTTTTTGTATATGTTTAGCTTATTATTTTCTCTCCTCGCTATGAGTTTAATTTCGGATTCTTGGTCATTGATTATTATGGATACCTCCGTTTCATTTTGGTCAAGTATTAGTGAACAAGATTTATTTTCAGTACTTATGGTAATGGTCTTATTATCCTTAATTTCTATTGTTTTTACCTTATCAATATCAATATCAAAATTTTTTAGAAACTGTATGAGGTGTCCATCATCGTTTCCAGGAATATCGTCCCAGCTAAACAAATACCGTTTTTCATACTCCTTCTCTAATTCACACCAGTTAGTAGAGTCACATTTGCAACAATTTATCTCATTCTTATCGTACCCTGCTATACTTTCCTTTTCCTTAATTATTTCATTTAATACATTGGAACAGTCTACACAATGTCGCTTCTTAAATATTTCGATCATTTCAAGTAATAAACGTTCTTTTCCTAGTTTACTTTCGAGTAAAGTTTTAGAATCATGACCTAGGTAGTAAGGCTTTAGTTTTTTATATATGGCCTTATATTTCTCTACTTCTTGCGGGTTATTCTGCAAGTCATACACTATGCCACCTGCTGTCTTCCATCCTTTTCCTGGTGGGGATATCTCATCTACATATACTGTCGAATCATCAAAGATTGCTATTCCTCCGTTCCTAATTTCATATGGTAAGTACTCTGGGTCTTTTAAAAAGTTCTCTATTATTACGAAACTACTAATTTTGTCGGCCAGATGCTTGACAATAATCTTTCGTTTCTCTTGATATTCTTCTGTTTTATCTGATAGAATTTTTTCAGAATTTATAATGAAAATTCTCTCCACACTTCTACCATTTTTTCTATTCAGCTTAATATTAGCACGATAATAATCATCCTCTCGTCCTATATTCCATGTTTCTTCAGGTATCGTACTTATTGCTCTCAGACTTTTTTCGCAGTTGTTTGTTTGGTCTATTAACCATTTGTAGTATATCTCACCGTAAAGCTTACCTTTACTAAGGTCGTCCAACTCAGATTTAGCTTTATCAAGAATATAATTTTTTTCATCAACAAATTTGCTATCAATCATTTCGTTGGCTGTTTTAAGGATTTGGAAACTAACCCCCAGCTGATGAATAGATGCTTCCATTTTACTAGCAACTCTCATGGGTGCTGTTACTGTGCTTATGGTAAGTGAAAGCCCAATGGCTGCTGCAACGTAGGCTAGGTTAGTATTATTATTTTGAAAAAGTATAAAGGCGACCGAACCTGATATTGCTAATTCGATTATTGCAATAACTGTATCCACCTTATATTGTTTCATCATATGTTTATACCTCCGAATACTCGAGATCACCATTAATTCCTTCCTCTAACTTGTGGTTAATTTTCCTGTGCATAATATTGGACTGCGCCCCTTCGAGTGGACAATTAGTTAAGGTGATATATTTAAACATATCGCCTTCTCAAAATCGACTGGCGATTTATAACCGATCGATGAATGAAGACGTTTCAAATTGTAAACCTCTTCAATAAAATGTTCAATGTTCTGGAGAGCATCATTGAACCTCTTATATTCGTTCAAGTAGATTTCCTCATATTTCAGGGTCTTCATGAAGCTCTCAGCAAATGCATTGTCGTAAGGATTGCCCTTGCGGCTCATGCTGATTTGAATACCAATATCCTTCAAATCAGCCATCTTTCGTATTTGAAGAGCCTTGAGCAAAGCATTTAATGTAAGCTGCGTATCGATGTTGCGACTGAGATCCCAGCCAACGCACTCAGAGAACACTTCGGCGGATACTGGAAAAAATATGGACATGATCCACGTTCACAGCCATGTCTATAAGCAACTTCTCCTGTCAGTATTATTTCAAAAAAAAGACAAGTGTCATAAACACCCCTGACACCAGTGGAATCAAAAGGTTATCATCCAACGGTCTTCCAGAAATCCTTACTGGTACCGCATCTCCCAGAGTGGCTCCAGCAGCGCCAGCAAGATATACATTGAATGATAAATAACTCATATCATTCGCAGGAGGCAGATTCAGAAGAACAAGCCCTATCAGAACGCATACTGCGAACATTACAGCTATTATTGGAAGAGGTTTGAACGCAGGATTTTTAGAATTGCTGCGAATGTCTCCTCCTCGTATTATCGCCCCGGCAAGCCCTGATGCAGTATCCCCGATAGCAAGCATCAATATTGCAGCTATGGCGATTGTTTTATCAAATACAAGAATTGATATTAAAGCAGCTATCTGAAAATAGATATATGCTGCGACCTGTTTATTCTCATGCGGACGCAGCAGGATTTCAGGAACTTTTATTTTTCCATTGAGACGAAGCCATTCGATGACTATAAGGACAGCGTTCACAAAAGAAAGCACTAGCAGCGCTGTCTCTTTATTGACAAAGTAATAACCTGCTGGAATAAGAGAACCTGCAACGTGGAAGGCTTTTCTTCGTATCTCGTGAAATATTAACACTGGCATCAGATAGTTCAGAGATCTTCAAAAGATTTTCCCATGTATATCAGGTCATATATATTATCCGCAATGTCATTGACACCTGCACGCACCTGTTTCATCGTGTCCCTGTCCCTGATTGTAACAGTACTGTCATCGAGTGTCTGGTAATCCACAGTTATGGCATACGGTGTGCCGATCTCATCGTTCCTGCGATATCTGCGCCCAATCGTTCCTGAATCATCAAAGCTTACAAGTATGCCGGCTTTACGCAGCATCTGAACTATCTCATTAGCTGGTTTTATCAGTTCTTCACGTGTGAGAAGAGGGAGTACAGCAGCCTGTACAGGCGCAACCTCTGGTTTGAGGCGCAGCACGATTCTTGTTCTATCGTCCTCCCCTTCTTCTACAGCTTCTTCCTCAAAATACGAATGTTCAAGAATTGAGTATGTAATCCTGTCAATGCCAAATGAAGGTTCGATCACATGCGGTATTACATTTTCGCCATGCACTTCTTCGTTCACGTTTTCAAATACTACAGCATCTTTTTCGATCTTTACTATCTCGCCGTTTACAGTCAGTTCGATAAGATCGCCTGCTAAGTCCTCAGGCTTCAATGCCTTCAGCGCATTTGCTACAGCAGCGGCTTTTCCTTTGAACCTTGGTCCCAGGATACCCATATTGGGTTTGACTGCGAAGCGTGAGATTTTTTTTGGTTTATCGTATGGGACATATACTGATAATTCAATCTCGCTCTGCTTTGCATGAGCTTTTAAGTCATAATCTGTCCTGTCTGCAATGCCAACTACCTCTACCCATCCGAACCTCTCGCTCAGTATTTCGGCATCCCAGCAATCAGCAGCGTAGTGCGCCATTTCATTCTTCATGTGCTGCCTGAAACGCAGTTTTTCTTCTGACACACCGACGCGTGTAAGGAATTTCCAGGTCTGGGCAAGACAGTATGCTAAGAATTCGTGCGCAATTATTCCGTTGTTCACAGCCTTACCGAGCGTCATTTTTTGCGATTCGCCTGCTTCCTGCCCTTCTCTTGAATAAAGGTTCAGGACAGTATCAGCTATTTCCCTGAATCGTGGATGCGTTTTATCCCTCGGATCTATAAAGATTTCAGCCTCTGCCTGCGTGAATTCCCTCAAGCGTATCACGCCCTGGCGCGGGGATATCTCATTGCGGTAGGCTTTTCCTATTTGCGTTGCTCCGAAAGGCAGATGGTCGCGGTAGAATTTCAGAAGGCGCGGGAAGTCCACGAACATTCCCTGTGCTGTTTCAGGGCGAAGATACCCTGCTCGCTTTGAGCCTGGACCTATGCTGGTCTTGAACATCAGGTTGAAATCATAAACTTTACCAAGCTTGCCGCCACATTCAGGGCATGTGATATTGTTTTTATTTATAACCTCGGTGAGTTCATCAGTTTTTAAAGCTGTGGTGTTCATGACATTCTGGACAAGATGGTCTGCCCTGAAAGCCTCATTGCACTTCTGGCATTCAGTAAGAGGATCAGAAAAACCACCTACGTGCCCTGAAGCGATAAAAACATCCTCTATGCCTATAGTGGGCGCTTCTATCTCATAATACCCTTCGTTTATCACGAATATATCCCGCCAGACGTTCTCAATGCGGCGCTTGAGCATGGCGCCAAGAGGACCATAATCATAAAAACCTGCTGTTCCGCCGTACAGTTCGAATGAATTCCAGAGAAAACCGCGGCGCTTTGCCAGCTCGATTACCTGTTCGTATTTATCAGCCATGTGCATCTCTGCCTAATACCCTATCGTAACCTTCAGCATCTTATCACCTACTGCGATTTTTTCAACAACGTCCATCCCTTCAGTGACCTGTCCAAATACTGCATATTGACCATCAAGGAATTTTGCGTCTGCAAGGACTATATAGAATTGAGATGAGGCACTGTTCGGGTCACTGGAGCGAGCCATACCAACTGCACCTTTCTTATGCGTCAGCGAAGGGGCTATCTCAAGAGGGATGGTCTTATTTGAACCGCCTGTGCCATCTCCCTTAGGATCTCCGCCTTGAATTACGAACCCTGGTTCAACTCTGTGGAATGTAAGCCCATTATAGAAACCGCTCTGTGCCAGGTCTATGAAGTTTTTTGTGGTGATGGGAGCCTCTTTTTCGAATAGCTCGAATTTGATTATACCTTTATTTGTTTCAATGGTGGCAGTTCTATTTTTTCCGCTCTGTGCAGGCTGGGATTTCTCGGTGCATCCAAGAGTAAATGCTGTCAGAACGATCAAAACAACTATAGTCAAAATCTTATTCTCTGTCATAGTTTTACCTGAAATTATAGAGTGATACGAGTACCGAACTGAATGTTGATATATATATTTATGCTTGCCTCCATGATGGGATTTTTTCAGCAGCCAAGCACCCTCCCCAGCATCTCGAATCTTTCTATCGCAAGCTTTTCGCTTGCAATGCGCCTTATTATGGCTTTTCCTGTATTGAACACTATTATTTTTTCAACAGGCGAGTTCGTAAGTATGAGCATCCCATTATCAGGTGTCACCTGTATCCCATCAAAATATTTTTTAAGCTCCTCTAAAGCCCGTGAAGTTATTTTTATATTCCCAAGTTCAGCCTCGCCGCTGAATAGCTCCTCACTTCCTTTTGTAAAGCACGGCTCAAGAGTAATGATTTTCATAGATTCAGATAATTGCTTCGACCTTATTCATAATCTCCACTGCTATTTGATGTTTGGTGCCTGAAACCCTCTTTATTCCGCCATCGATTATATGAATATCGTTATCCTCTGTCCCCATCCCGCCGGATGAGACATCATTCGCCACGACCACGGAAAGGTTCGATGCTTCCATCGACTGACGTGCGCGTTCTATCAATTCGTCCTGAGTTACGCCGGCTTCTGCTTTAAAGCCTATGATCTTCAGTTCCGGATACTTAAGGCGCACTTCCCTGATGAGTTTTGGTGCTGGAGTAAGTGCAAGGATGAACTCTTTATCAGATTTTATCTTATCCCTGAACGGCGCAAGTGTGAAATCCGAGATCGCAGCAGCACTGATGAGCAGGTCGTATCCCTTGCCCAGTTCTTCGAGCACAGCATCTATCATGTCCTGTGCGCTTTCGACATTGAGTTCGCATATTCCCTGAACACCGATGTAGCCTCTGTGAACAAGGGTTACTTCAGCGCCTCTTCTGAAAGCCTCAAGCGCAAGCTCGATCCCTGTCTTCCCTGATGCGCGGTTAGTGATTATTCTTATAGGGTCGATCGCCTCGGCAGTTGCACCGCCTGTGATAAGTATCCTTTTACCAGATAGGGTCTTCCTGCCAAGTGCTCTCTCCACCCTGAGCACGATTTCATCGCTCGAGGCTATCTTTGCTGCGCCTTCATTGATTACAGGAGCGATGAACTCTATCCCAAGCTCTGTGAGCTTCTTTATGTTCTCGATAACAATGGGGTGGTTATACATCGATTCATGCATCGCAGGAGCGACTATGATCTTGATTCCTGAACCAAACGCAGTCGTAGCAAACGTCGTAACAGGTGTATCATCTATACCATGCGCCAGTTTCCCAATCGTGTTCGCAGTGCATGGAGCTATGAGCAGAAGGTGTGCTTTTCCTCCGACGCCGCAGAACTCCACATGTTCAACGCCGCCTGTTATCTCTGTAGTCACATGGTTGGCTGTGGCATAGCGCATCGCTTCAGGATAGATTATTTTTTGCGCTTCTTCTGTCATTACAGCATGTACATTCGCCCCATGCCTTCTGAGTTCACGTACAAGCTCAACACACCTCACTGCTGCAATACTGCCTGTGATACCGATAACAATGGTTTTACCTTCAAGTGATGGCTGGATGGTTTGAGGAAGCATCAGTTTCTTTTGTTCCTGAATGAGCATAAGACTAATGGAAAAGACTAAAAATATATATGTAACCAGTCCTATCTTGGACGATTAATAATGACCAAAAAGATAAAACTTTCTGAACTTGGAAGCCTGCTTGGTGACCTTGATATCGAGGCACTTGAAGGAGTAAAGATAGAAGGCGATGTGGAGATTGACCTTGGACAGAGCCAGAAGATGGCTTATGCGCTTGGGCATGAGACTGCACAGATTGCACATCACTTACTGAATATATCCCGATTGCTGGGTTATCCTGTTGACCAGATGCCAGGTGCAGTGCCAGCGCAGCCAAAGAGGCTCAGCAAGCTTATCGAATCTAAATTCGATGTTGGCAGGATGGAAGAATGGAAAACCCCGATTCAGGAAGTTGTACTTGGCGCCACTTCTTCTGACGGAGGCTCGCGAGGGAGCACTGTAACACTGGGTGGAGAGAATGCACTTCCTTATTATTTTGATAGCCCTATGCCTCACCGCAACTATGTAACTATGGACGTTTTCGATATGCCAATAAACATGGCAAAGGCGGTCAAATCCAACTATGAAGATGTAATCAACAGCCCTGCTGAATGGGCAAAGAAGGTAGTGCGCGATTTTGGAGCTGATATGGTCACGATCCATCTCATAAGCACAGACCCCAACATCAAAGACACTTCCCCTTCTGATGCTGCAAAAACAGTGGAAGACGTCCTTCAGGCTGTGGATGTGCCTGTCGTAATAGGCGGTTCTGGCAATCCTGAAAAAGACCCGGCTGTACTTGAGAAAGCTGCTGAGGCGGCAGAAGGCGAGCGATGTCTTCTTGCATCTGCCAGTTTAAACCTTGATTATGCACGCATCGCAGAGGCTGCAAAGAAATACAACCACGTTGTGCTCTCATGGACGCAGCTTGAAATAAATGCACAGAAAGAGCTCAACAGAAAATTAATGAAACAGTGCAATGTGGCAAGAGAGAATATCCTGATGGACCCGACGACGGCTGCGCTCGGATATGGGCTTGATTATGCTTATACGAACATGGAAAGAATCAGACTTGCTGGCATCATGGGCGATACAGAGCTCAATTTCCCGATGTCAAGCGGCACTACCAATGCATGGGGGGCGCGTGAGGCATGGATGGTCTCTTCGCCTTTGAAAGAAGATTCTGACTGGGGAGCGCGCGAGTATAGAGGTCCTATATGGGAAATAGTCACAGGACTGACATTATCCTTAGCTGGGAACGACCTTTTCATGATGATGCACCCAACTGCTGTGCAGGTGCTGAAGGAGATTACCCAGACATTGTACGGTTCAAAGGAAACAGAACCTGCAAATATTGAGAGTTGGGTATCGGCGGTGATATCATGAAGTTGAACAGTCCGCTACAGGTTTACAAATATTTACCCCAGATAAACTGCGCTGAGTGTGGGGATGCGACATGCATGGCTTTTGCAGCACATCTTATCGACAGGTCAAAGAAACTTGAGGATTGTCCTCCGCTTCTGAAGGATGAATTCAAGAAAAAATACATAGAGCTGCAATCGCTCCTTGCCCCCGAGGTGCATGAAATCATAATAGGCATAGGAGAACATGCTAAGAAAATAGGTGGAGATGATGTGCTCTTTCGCCATCAGCTGACTTTCTTTAATCCAACTGCGTTTGCTTATGACGTATGGGACACAATGCCAGAATCAGAGCTTGTAGAACGGATAAACAGGATTTCAAATTTCAGGAAATTCTATGTCGGGAAATTCCTGAAAGTGGACATGGTAGCTGTGAGATGCGTCTCAGGCGAGGCTCTTAAATTTGCAGGCACTGTAAAAAAGGTAAGCGAAATAACTCAGCTTCCGCTTATTCTCTGCTCTTTTGACCCTGCTGTACTGAAAGCAGCACTTGAAGTGGTCAAGGATAAAAGACCTCTTATATATGCTGCAACAGAGAACAACTGGGGCGATGTGAGCGAACTGGCGTTGAATTATAAGCTTCCTGTCGTTTTGTTCTCATCCGACCTGGATAAGCTCAAATCTCTTGCTTTGACCATGCGTGAAATGGGAATAAAAGACCTCGTGCTCGACCCCGGTACATACCCGCAGGGTGTGCAGTTAAAAGGGACTTTTGAGAGGTTCATAAAGCTTCGCCGTGCAGGGATAAAAGAAGGACAAAAGGACATTGCCTGCCCCATCATGGCTGTCCCACTGAACGCATGGCTCATTTATAAGGATGCGGTCACAGCCTCATACTGGGAAACTGTGCTGGCTTCTGTGTTCATAGTGAGGTACGGCGATATAATGATCCTTCACAGTCTTGAACCGTATGCATTGCTGCCTGAAGTCCATCTGCGCGATACGATTTATACCGACCCCAGGACTCCTGTTAAAGTCGCTCCTGGGGTCAATGAAGTGGGAACGCCTGCAAAGGATTCGCCTGTAATCGTTACTACGAACTTTGCTCTTACCTATTATACAGTGGAGAGCGATCTCTCTTCAAACAAGATAAATTGCTACCTTGCTGCAGTGGACACTGACGGCATAGGTGTTGAAGCAGCAGTAGCAGGAGGGCAGCTTACAGCAACCAAGATCAAGGACACCTTCCAGAAAGCCAACTTTGATTTCAAGGAAAAGACATCTCACAGCGCATTGATCTTACCTGGTCTTGCAGCACGGCTGCAGGGAGATGTTGAAGATGCTACAGGGCTCCGGGTGCTTATAGGTCCGCCTGACTCAGGGCGCATACCGGGCTGGATGGAGAAAAACTGGCCGCCGAAACCGAAGTGAAAAAATAGCCTGAAAGGGAAAAGGCAATAGAAGCTGTGAGTGTGTGACACATTATTCCGCAAAACGAGATCGTTACATTACATGGTGGCAAGTTCTCAACCACAGAGAACACAGAGTTGTTTTGCTCCGTGCTCTCTGTGCCGTTTGTAACAGTTATCATATAGATAGTTATAAGTAGTCTCAAGTGTATATAACTTATGAC
>JAWOKW010000009.1:0-3675 GCA_033854095.1 Candidatus Methanoperedens sp.
TCTTTTTCGTGGTTATGTACACTTCACCTATGCTGTTGTTCTGGATTGCCATTATCTTCAGGATATAACTGAAAGAAATAGCACTTGCAGGGATTATCACATAGATTATCAATATCAACAGTATCTGTGATGCGTTTCCTACAAGCCCCATTACTATAAGTACAGTTATCAGGAATATGGGCGCTGCGACCAGCAGTGTCACATACACCTCAGCAAGCGTGCCAAGGGTTTCAAGATACAGGCTCTGCTCTTCTGCTGCAATATTCTGGTACTGCTCCACACGAGTTGAAAAATACGACGAAAGGTCACCGCCCCCTTCTATAACTGAGATAAGGTTCTCAAGAAAATCCCTGTATTTTTCAGACTTAGTAAGACTGCTTGCATTGCGAAGTGCGGTCAGCAGGTCGCTGCCAAGATATTCACAATCCATCAGGATATATCCTGCCTCTTCTGCAGATTCCATATAAACATTGGTCTGTTCGCTCAAAGACCTTAAAATATACACTAAGTTCAGATTCCCCTTGCTGAGGGCATACATGTAAGCTACTGCGTGCGGTAAAGTGTAGTCTATCTTATTTTTCCTCGCATCTGCTACAAAAGATGGATATGCCATCAGGATGTAATACGATGCAGAACCAAAGACTACAGAAAAAATCAGCGTGGCAACTATAATAAAAATTTCTTTTTTATAAGTGGTCAGCACTGGTAAAGCAATGCCTGCATTCAAAGAAGGCAAGCCAAAGTATCGAAGGAATATGTAAGAAGCAATAAGTCCGAGAATAGCGCCTATTAAAACGAAAACCACTGAAAGAAAATAGCTCCTTGCGGCGTAGACCTCGAATGGTATCTCTATTCGAGCCTGCCTCAGGCTTTTGTGTAACTCCTTGTAAGCCTCCTTTTTTTTTGAGATCCTATGCCCGAAGAGCCTGTACGCTAACCTGTCTATAGTGACCATTTATCTCATCCATCAATTTTTTCTTATCAATAGCATACGATTGTATCACCTTGACCACAGAATCAAAATCTGTGATATTGAGATTTTTCATATATTCGATGACCTGCTTTCTGTCTGATATCTCCCTGTCAAGCTGCGGTTTATCCCACCCCCGCTGCTTCATGACCATATCAAGAACGTGTGAATCTCCAAGTTTTTTAAAAGTATCGCTCAGGGGGTCCCAGCCGTACAGCTCATTATATTTTAGATCTCCCGAAGCTTCGTCAAGTCCAAGGATTTCCACGATCTCTGTAACTCTTCTAACTTTTTTTTCACCGAAATATATCATGCTCTGGATACATAACATATCAAGGGCTGGAATCATGACATGAGGTATGTTTATAGGCTCGCCTTCAAGCCTGTTTATCACATCATATATCGTTCCTGCATGCATTGTCGAGAACGTTGTATGACCTGTGCTCATAGCCTGGAATAAAGTAAGAGCCTCCTGCCCCCTGATTTCACCCACGATTATATATTCAGGACGCTGTCTTAGCGCCTGTCTTAAAAGTTCATACATATCGATATCGCTCACGCCCTTGAAGATCATTTCCCGCGTAAGAGAACCTATCCAGTTATCGTGATATAAACGCAGCTCATGTGTATCTTCGATGCTCACTATCTTTGCTGATGATGGTATGAACATGCAAACAGCGTTCATGCTTGTGGTTTTACCCGAAGCAGTGGCGCCTGCGAACATGAGGCTTTTCTTATTCTCAACAATAAGCCAGAAGTATGCAAGCATCTCGGATGAGAACGTACCGAAATTCAGCAGGTCTACAGGTGTATAGACTCTCTCACTGAACTTCCTTATTGTAAAAGAGCCTCCTCTGAACGTGATCTCTTTGCCAAGGGATGCGTTCAACCTTGAACCTTCTGGAAGCGTTGCATTGATAAGTGGCTCAGCTATCGATATATGTTTGCCGCACATCTGAGCTAATTTTATGATAAAAGAATCAAGTATCTCTTCCTCAAAAAAAATATTTGTTTTTATACTGTGGTATTTTCTGTGATAAATATACATTGGAACATTGATCCCGTCGCATGAGATGTCCTCGATGTTCGGGTCTTTTATCATTGCAGTGATGCGTTCGTATTCAAGATAATTCCTTTTTATATAATATATAATTTTATACAATGATGCTACATCAAGATCGATCGCATAGCTGCTCAGCAGCTTCAATGTGGTCTCTTCAAGTACCTTTTTTTTTGAAATGTTCCTTGCAAGGTTGTCAAGGCTCAACACATCGAGGATGTTCTCATGGACTGTTTCAAGTACCATTCTTTCAAAAACGCTCAATTCTGGCTCTGCTGCAAAGTAAAGATATTCCTTCCGCTCTGTGTTATAGAGTATCGATATGAAAGCATAGGGTTCATCTACCCAGTATCGTTCTACCTCTTCATATCCTTTTAAGCCATCAAAGCTTACAAGAGGTCCGTGTTTATCGAGTTCGTAAAGCTCAAGCGTCGGTTCTTTTTTTGAAATATCTTTGAAAATAAAAGCTATATATTCTTTTATTTGCGAAAATCGTTCGTTTATTTTTTTAATATTGTCTTTAACACGCAACATAACCCCTTACTATAGATAACCCCTTACTATAGATATTATTTTCAAAGCTTAAAACTCTATCGTCACTGAACGCGACATGACAAAAAATATACATGCAAGTTAGTTGTATTATGCAAAAATAACAGGAGGAAACTATGAATCTTGAAAATAATCTGCTGATGATACCAGGACCTGTACCTGTGGCACCGAGGATACTGCGTGCCATGTCAAAACCAATAATCGGTCACCGCGGAAAGGAATTCGGTGATATGTACAATGAATGCAGGTCGATCCTGTCTGAGCTTTTCGCAACAGAGAACGATATATTCATAATAAGCGGTTCTGGCAGTTGCGCCATGGAAGCGGCTGTTGGGAATGTTATTGGGGAAAAGGACACGCTCGTCGCTATCGAGAATGGTAAATTCGGGGAACGTTTCAGAGAGATAGGGGAACGATACGGCAATGTGAAGTCTGTAAAGTTCGACTGGACAAAAGGCGAATCCATAGAACTTGAGGATGTTGAGGCTGCTCTATCAGAAGGAGCCAAAGCTGTTACACTTGTGCATAATGACACCTCTGTGGGCATCAAAAATCCGGCTAAAGAAGTAGGGGAGCTTGCTAAAAAATACGGGGCTCTTTTTATCATGGACGGAGTGACCACAATCGGAGGAGATGAAGTGTTTGTGGATAAATGGGGTGTGGATATCGCTGTCGTGGGTTCCCAGAAATGCATAGGCGCACCTCCAGGTTTATCCGCTATCTCAGTAAGTAAAAAAGCATGGGATTCGATAGTTGAAAAACCTCCTTATTATATGGATCTGAAAGCCTACAGGAAATCAGCAGGCAAAGAGACTGCACAGACCCCTTATACACCTGCTGTGCCGCTCTTTTTTGCGCTGCACGAAGCCCTGCGTATCGTAAAGGAAGAAGGGCTTGAGGCTCGCATCAGACGCCATGCCGTGTATGCAGAAGCCATTCGAAGTGCGGCTCTCGCTATGAACATAGAGATGTTCCCGCGATTGAATAAATACAGCAGGTACTCAAATACTGTCACAGCCATGAACATACCCACAGGCATCGATGACAAGAGGCTGCGCGGCGGCATGAAGGAGCTTGGTGTCCAGGTCTCAGG
>JAWOKW010000010.1:0-4226 GCA_033854095.1 Candidatus Methanoperedens sp.
CATATATGCTCTGAATCAATAACCAAACTGATTACAAAATGAGCCTGAATAAAGTTGAAATCTTTCTTATAATCCTTCTCCTTTTGATTGCTCTCATGATGGTATTTAAATGATAGACCATCAAAAATTTTTCAAAAAAGTTATTGATTCCATTGTTACTATTATCCTGTATGTATTGCTATTGACTCGCATCGCAGGACTGCTTCGGACTTTACTTGATATACGCTTTGTCGCAATAAATTCACTCGATGGCGGTTTTAACAGAACAGTTACTAACGTTCTCACGCTTTTCATTGTAATCGAATTCTTCAAGACCTTTGCCGATTATTCTAGACTCGAAAGAATCAAACTCACAGATATAACCGATGTTACGATTTTAATAGCTATGCGTGAGGTTACTGTCGGTCTTTATTCTAAATCGTTCGGATACGAAACGATTTTTTCTCTCTCAGCGCTGCTGCTTGTGCTTGGCATAATAAGGGTGATGGCTATCAGATACTCACCAGAGAAGGTCTAATTATTGCCTTTGGTAGCGAAATGTACATGTTTCTACTGATTTTCTATAGTGTATATAGATTCTTGGGAGAAAGTATATATTATCTGATATTAGATGTTCTGACGTGATAAATAAGATGAGTCGATTAAAGATAATTATAATTATGATTCTGGCAGGCGTGTTCTTAGCAGGATGCGTAAGCAAGTCTCCTGAATCACAGAGTACAGTACAGCCAACAACGCCGACCGTACAATCTACGGGGGCACCGGGAACTGTCACTTTAAATGGTGCAGGCGCAACATTCCCGTATCCTCTGATATCCAAATGGAGTTCTGAATATAACAAAATAAATCCAAACATCCAGATCAATTACCAGAGCGTGGGAAGTGGTGTAGGTATATTGCAAATAACCGCAAAAACCGTAGATTTTGGCGCAAGTGATGCGCCCCTCACACAACAGGAATACTCAAATGTTTCGGGAATCCTTCAAATCCCTGAATCTATAGGTGCAGTGGTTGTAGCTTATAATCTTCCGGGCATACAGAAAGGGGTAAAATTGAGCGGCGATGTTGTGGCGGATATTTATCTTGGAAAAATCACAAAATGGAATGACCCGAGGATAGTTTCACTTAATCCTGATATCCAGTTCCCTGCAAAAGACATCATAGTGGCGCACAGAAGCGATGGAAGCGGCACAACCTTTGTATTCACGGATTATCTTTCTGCTGTCAGTCCTGACTGGAAATCAAAGGTGGGAAAGGGTAAGTCGGTTAACTGGCCTGTCGGTCTTGGCGGAAAAGGCAACGAGGGCGTCTCTGGTCTCTTAAGTCAAAATCCCTATGCGATAGGGTATATTGAACTTGCATATGCCAAGCTCAATAACATCCCCTATGCATATATCAAAAACAAAGCGGGAAATTTCATCGAACCCACGCTTCAAACAACTGCAAATGCTGCTGCCAGCACAGTACCGATATTGCCAGCAGGCGATGCGAGCTGGTCATCAGTGAGTATTGTGGATGCTGCAGGAGATAACTCATACCCTATAGGCAGCTTTACCTATATTCTTGTTTATAAAGACCAGGCAGATAAGACGAGAGGTAAAACGCTTGCTGAATTCCTCTGGTGGGTAGTACATGATGGACAGAAATATTCTTCTGACCTGCTGTATGTGCCACTGCCGAAGGAAGTCGTAAGCCTGAATGAAAAAACCATAAAACTTATGAACTACAACGGGCAACCATTAATTTAGAAGGGCCAATTGAAATTGTCTTTTTTCCATATCCACCGGAGTAAGCTCTCAGGTGATTTTATTTTTGAAGCTGTAATCGGCTTATCTGCTCTTGGCGTAATAGTCCTCGCATTTTTACTGTTCAGAGAGCTTTTTATCGAATCAAGACTCTCAAGGGACACTTTTGGTTGGGGTTTTCTGACCGGGTCTACCTGGGATCCGGTCAATGAGGTATTCGGCGCCCTGCCTTTTATCTTCGGGACTCTTATCTCATCCCTTCTTGCCCTGCTTATAGCTGTCCCCTTCAGCCTGGGGATAGCGATATATCTCTCGGAACTCGCCCCGGAAAAGATAAGAGCGCCCTTATCTTTCATCATAGAATTGCTCGCCGCCATTCCAAGTGTCATTATCGGGCTCTGGGGAATATTCATTCTTGCCCCATTCATTCGCGACTATCTTGCGCCGCCTCTTTCGGCATACTTTGGTTTTCTGCCGCTCTTTCAGGGACCCATGTACGGTCTATCCATGCTCACAGGCGGCGTTATACTTGCAATAATGAGTATTCCGATAATTTCATCAGTATCCAGGGAAGCCATCATGACAGTGCCCACACATCAGAGAGAAGGTGCTCTTGCACTGGGAGCAACGGGCTGGGAGACAACGCGGATTGCAGTTCTACCTTACGCCAGGTCGGGAATATTCGGGGCAGTGATTCTTGGTTTTGGCAGAGCCATAGGCGAAACAATGGCAATCACAATGGTCATCGGTAACAGTCCCAAGATCTCAGCGTCTCTTTTCTCGCCATCATATACTATGGCCTCGGTTATCGCAAATGAATTCGTGGAGGCTACATCAAAGCTTTATATCTCATCCCTAATTGAGATCGGGTTTTTGCTCCTGGTGATATCCATTATAATCAACATATTTGCCAGGATTTTAGTATGGAAGCTGCTTAAAGTTGAAGGTGGGGCAGCATGAAATGGAATAAAAGAAAAATAACAGACAGGATCATGTCCTTCCTGACCGCTGTCTGCGTTATCATAGCCATAATTCCTCTGCTGAGTATCCTCTATACGGTAATTATCAATGGAATATCTGCTATAAATCTGGATTTTCTTACACAGCTCCCTAAACCTGTTGGGGAAGCCGGAGGCGGGCTTGGGAATGCTATCCAAGGGACAATTATTGTAGTGGGGATTGCCTGCATGATTGGGCTTCCTGTAGGTATTCTCTCAGGTATCTATCTTTCAGAATATGGTGAGAACAAGTTTGGCAGAATTGTAAGTTTTGTGGCTGATGTACTCACCGGCACACCCTCGATAGTGGCAGGAATGTTCGGTTATACTTTCATAGTCTTGTATTTCGGAAGTTTTTCTGCCGTAGCAGGCGGGGTAGCTCTCTCGGTATTAATGATTCCTATTGTCGCAAGAACTACCGAGGAATCCCTGAGGCTTGTACCCGGCACAATCCGGGAGGCGTCCCTGGCACTCGGAATACCAAAATGGAAAACAATAATTCATATCGTTTTAAGTACTGCCAGTAGCGGCATAATCACAGGCGCTTTACTTGCAATTGCAAGGATATCGGGTGAGACTGCCGCTCTCCTGTTCACTTCCTTTGGCAATATGTTCTGGGCTAGCGGTATAGATAAGCCGATATCCACCCTGCCGGTGCAGATTTATACATATGCCATAACACCCTTTCCAGACTGGCATGCCAAAGCATGGGGAGGCGCTCTTATCCTGATTATCTTGATTCTTGTTTTAAATATTGGAGTGAGACTTGTTACCAGAAGAAAATATGGAATGTAAAGAGGAGTTTTAAAGTGCAAAATAAAATCACTGTGGAAAATCTTAACGCCTGGTTTGGAACTAAACAGGTACTGCATAACATCAGTCTTGGTATCCAAGAAAACGGGATAACCGCCATCATAGGCCCATCGGGATGTGGAAAATCCACTTTTATCAGATGCCTTAATCGGATGCATGAAGTTGTACCCGGAGCAAAAGTCTCAGGAAAAGTACTGGTTGATGGCAGAGATATTTACAAGAACAACATAGACCCTGTGGATATAAGAAGATGCATTGGCATGGTATTCCAGAAGCCAAACCCCTTTCCCACTATGTCTATATACGATAATGTTGTAGTTGGATTGAAACTTAATGGCATAAAGGATAAGAAGATCCTTGATAAGACTGTTGAGGAAAGCCTCAAAAAAACTGCACTCTGGGATGAAGTGAGGAACGATCTCAATAAATCAGGTGCGAGTTTATCAGGCGGTCAGCAGCAGCGCCTCTGCATAGCAAGAGCATTAGCTGTTGAGCCGCAGATTATCCTTTTTGATGAACCCTGCTCGGCACTGGATCCCATATCTACAAGTAAGATAGAAGATCTAATGATAGAACTTAAAGAAAAATATACCATTGTCATAGTAACGCATAATATGCAGCAGGCAGCGAGGGTAAGTGATTATACAGCTTTCTTTCTTTATGGAGAGCT
>JAWOKW010000011.1:0-3651 GCA_033854095.1 Candidatus Methanoperedens sp.
GGTCCTGCCATTCCTGCATGCACTTCGGCAGCCACGCCGGCATAGGCGATGCAGCAGCGCAGCGCTCTGCCAAGAACGACGCCTTTTTCCTTTATCTCACAGCACATCCTGTCATTCTTATAGAAAAACCAGTTCTCAATCCCGCGCTCGTATTTCTCCTTACCTGTGTTCCGCTTGTCCTTGAGTTCTTCTTTTATTTTCGCGGCAAGCTCTGGCGCCCGCGGGATTGTCGCTGCTGTTCCGCATGTGGGGCAATAAGAGATCGGGCCAACTGCTATTTCCTTATCATCTTTGTCTATAAAAGCCACTTCAACACCCCATGAATTGCGTCTGATTGCCACCCGGCCACCGTTTTTCCAGACCTCGTTATAAGCAGAAGCTACAGGCGTAACAACCCTGCCGTAACCGTAAATGTCAGCCACTTTTTCCATATCTATAATGCACTGCAGGGACTTCGTTAATTCGATTTCTATGTGCTTTGGGAAGAATCCCCCTTCTACCATGGCGAACAGGATTGCGGGCGGCCATGTAATGCCTTCTCCCTCACCCACCACATTTCCCTTGTCATCAATTATCTTTGAATAAACCCCGTCAGGCCGCTCCCATGTCACGGCTTTACCTCCCAATCTTGAGATTTCTCTTAACACCTTGTGTGTTGTGCCGCAGTTGCCATCCTCTATCCGCAGCTTCCCTTCGAGATTTTTGCGTACAAGTTCTACGAAACCCATAATTATCGTTAGTATTATTACGAACGTTTGTACTTAAATTTAATGTTTTTTAATGATAACTTTGATGCGGCCTTCCGCCTCGTTTATTTCCAGGACTTCGTGGTGATGAGTCCTGCACCAGCCTGAAATGGTCGCTTTTCCCGTAGGATCATCTATAATAACTTCCAGTTTTTCACCTGATGGCACCGTTTCCAGTTTTTTCTTCGTATAGAATAATACAAAGGGGCAGACCTTGCCCTGAAGATTCAGGTATTCCATGAGAATCCTTATGATTGACTGCTATATTAAACCTTTATCAGGCATATATGCAATATGAATTTCAATATTCCGTACATGGCAAAATTAATATACCGATAAATGATTTACAGGATTATGATATTTGCCCCCTTTTTATACGGAACTGAAGAAACTGTCGGGCTGCACGTGGTTCTTTCAAATATCTTCTGGTGGGCATCCCTGCTCCTGGTCTTCACAGCATACAGGAATCGAAAACTATGGAATGTAGGTGATACGCCATGGACTTTTTTATTTTTAATCTTCATATTTTTCGGAATCCGTGAATTGGGTCATCTAAGCAGCTTACCTTTAATTGCTTCCTTAAGATATGTTTTCGGAATATGGGCTGCGATTTTTATGGCTTCTTTGTTTATTTACCTCTATATTTTGATATACCAGAGGAAAACAATTCCAAATATTGCGACATACATTCCTTTTGCTATTGCTTTTCTGGTCGCCCTCGCCATAATTTTCCTATTTTTTGATGGCACAAAACCAGATGATTTGAAAAATATCGCATCTGCAACAGAAAATCTCGTATGGATAGCGGCAAGCTCAATTACCATTTTAACAACCTACATGCTCGGAACGCGGGTAACAGGAGGTTTTATAAGAGTCTTTATGTTTTTCCAGATAGCGGCAATTTTCGCTCTTTTATGGAAATTCCTGGGTTTCGTAGCGAGCATGGGCTGCACAATACCTTATTCCATACGGGAAATCCTCGAAACGCTTTTCGGGGTTTTTGCTGTAATATCTGTGTACGTACTGACAAAAATGCTTAAATCGTTAGAAAAGCAAATTCACGGGCGATTTACATGACCACAAAAGCTGAATTATATCACCTTGCACTTGAGCAACTGGAGAATTCCACGGGTGATATTTCAAGTTCCGCTTTGGTGACCGATGACGGCCTGGTTATGACAAGCACGACTTCAGGAGACGTAAACAAAGAAACTTTTGCCGCATACTGTGCGGCAGCATTCAAGCGTGCAAGCGAAACTATGGAAGAACTTTCACGTGAGAATATCGATACATTGTTTTTTGAATCCAAAGATCACCGTGTTGTAATGGTACGCGCCGGGGAACATGCTCTCCTCGTTGCATTGACAGGTAAGAATGTCCAGGTCGGGCTTGTACTCATCAATATGCAAAAAACTGCCCAGAAACTAAAGGAATTAAGTGAAACAAGTATATTCACACCATCCGCAGTATCGGTAGAAGCACATTAACCAATTAACGAATACGCAATGAAAAGGACGCAAGCTAAAACCAAAATATGGCTGGTTAACGACAAAGACGAACCCGTAATAGGAGAAGGTAAGGCAGCCCTTCTAAAATCAATCAAAGAAGAGGGTTCGTTGAACAAGGCTTGTATGAAAGTAAAAATCTCATACAAGCATGCATGGCTTTTGCTAAAAGAGATCGAAGAAAGCGTTGGAGAGCCTGTAATAATAAAAAAACGCGGCGGGAGAACGCAGGGCACATTCCTGACCAAAAAAGCAATAAGCTTACTTGATGAATATAATACATACGAAGCAATACTTGCACAAACCGTTTATGACAACACGTTCTGGGAGGTGATCGGGTTGAAAATTTCTGCAAGGAACCAGATGAAGGGCAAGGTAATCGAAGTCGAGAAAGAAGGTCTTATCGCAAAGGTTAAGATAGCAGTAGAGCCGACTACGATAACCGCCGTCATTACAAAAGAGGCCGCTGATGCCCTGACCATTAAAAAAGACGATAAAGTGCTGGCTGTGGTAAAGGCGACAGAAGTGATGATAGGGAAAGAGTGAATCCTGACTTGCAATGTCATCCGGTACATTAAGGAACAATGTTTGAAGTTCGCCATGCTGAGGATGACTTCCAACCCAGGTGATGAACTATGAAAGAACTTCATGCTGATATCGAAATTCAAGCATCTGCTGAGAGGGTGTGGCAAGTACTCACCGATTTCGCCAGTTTTCCGCAATGGAACCCGTTTATCCGCCGGGCAAGCGGGGAACCCAAGAAAGGGGCAAGGCTCGAAGTGTATCTGCAGCCTTCCGGTGCAAGAGGCATGATTTTTCGGCCCACGGTGCTCAAGGCAGAGCCGAACAGTGAACTGCGCTGGCTGGGACACTTGCTTATACCTGGCATGTTCGACGGCGAGCATATTTTTACCATCCAGCGGCTTGGAGTAAACCGCGTGCGTTTTGTCCAGCGCGAAATCTTCACCGGCTTCCTGGTACCTCTTTTTGCGCGCGGGCTGTATACAGACACATTGCGCGGCTTCAAGGAACTGAATCGTGCTCTCAAGATACGGGCAGAACAATCTTCTGCGCCATAAAATGCCCGGGAACTGCTTACATCTGTTGCAAAGGAATTGTTGCAATTCGCGAGAAACTAAAAATACGCGGGCTTTTTCGAAACTTTTATTAATCAGTGTTATGTTTGGATGAACATAAGGTGTTAATATGAAAAACCTGTTTGTAAAAATAATTCTTGCATCGATTTTAATATCGCTACTATCCGGCTGCGTCCAGCAGGCACCGACTGGAAATACAACAACCCCGACATCAACGGCATCAGGACCGCTGGATTTGCGTTTAGCCACGACAACTTCCACCTGCGATACGGGATTGCTCGATGTGCTGGACAAAAAGTTCGA
>JAWOKW010000012.1:0-10175 GCA_033854095.1 Candidatus Methanoperedens sp.
CACGGGAGAGCAAGCAGTATATCCACAGAATCGGAAGGACTGCAAGAGCTGGAGCAGAGGGAAAAGCGATAAATATCGTTTCAGGAAAGGATTATGATAATTTTTCAAATGTCTTGAAATACAACGATGTTGTGATAAAAGAAGAGATAATGCCTGTTCTTGAAAAGGCTATAATGAGAAAGCCGGAAAGAAAGATGAATCAGCCGGTTGTTAGAAGGGAACAGAAGCATAATAGGCGCAGACGATTGCATTAAGCATTTCAACCAAAAGGCACTATCCTGTGTTCCATACTTGCAAGGTCTACTATGGACATGACCGCAGTGGAGGATATCAGGTATCAGGTCGATGACAATTGCCGGGTTTCCCACGAAGGTTATATCGCTCCTGAACATCGCTGTTATTTCGCCTGTCGATGGCGCCTGCGCTGAACCGCAACAAGTATCAGTGCTATCACAATAATCGCCACTAACAGGAGCAACCAAAGCGGTAAACCTGCGCCGCTCACTGTAAATTCTCCCGCTTCTGTATTGACCTGTACGTCCAGACGGTTCTCTCCTTCCCACGCACGGGCATTCTCCAGACGCAGAGAACTGGTCTGTCCTTCTTTACCGCGTACTACAAAGTGCGCATTCACCAAAGCTCCGTCGCCTCTGACATAATCTAAAGTAGCTATACCGATTGCCAGCCTGCCTGGTTGTTCGCTGTTAAAATTCAGCAGCGAGTTATCGCTTAAGAGCGCACCATTAACTACAGTCTTTGGTTCCAGGATTGAAGGATCGTAAGCAAGCACCAGTTCCATTGCACCGATTCCGGCTGCATGCTGGATCGTGATCGGTATCTCTACCTCGCTTCCGGGTGCAGCCTGCACTGTTTCTGGGCGAACGGTCACCGAGGCGGCATAAGCTGCTGTAGTATTGAATAGACCTATTCCCAGTAGAACCATGAATAAACTAAAATATAATTTTCTCATTTTCATACCTCCTCACCTGATCTGTGAAAGACGCCGCTGAATAATTATTACCGCATCTCGTGAGTTCACCTGAATATCTTTGTTCATATCCAGAGCCATGTTTTTCGGGATCAACTGTACCGACATCTGCAAAGCGCATAGTGCAACACCTAAATTGAGTTCTCGGAATCCGCATGCTTCCCATGGCTGTGCATTTCCGTCAGATATGATCTCAATAGAGCCATCGATACGGTCTATTGTCAGCACGGTTCCTGTAGGATCATTAATGGCGGGTACTTCGAGGTGCAGAGCTGTCTTTGTTCCTGGCGTACCTGTTGCCCTGAACGGCAGGTATGCCACAGGGCCTGTGCCGCTCACCACACCAGTATTCTGAGCAAAAGCCGCACGGATGATACCGTATTCTCCTGTATTGCTTTCAAAGAGGGCGTTGTCAAGAAGATAGCCTTTGAGCAGGTCTCCTTCAGATCTTGCAACATTTGCATCATAGGAGACCGTGAAGTCCATGTTGGCTACATCCGCACCTTTGATCAGATATACCGGCACATTCACTAAACTCCCTGCCACTACACGGCGCACGCCTGCTTGCAGGGTCATGCGATCTACTGATGCAGGTTCAGAAGAACTGGAAGTAGGGGGCGATACGGGGGGTACAGGGCTTACAGTAGGCTGCACTCCACCTGTCACTGTCGGGGTTCTGCCAGGAGTACTGCCAGGGGTAGTTACAGCAGGAGTGATTCTTGGAGTCACAGTCGGTTGTGTTGGCGTCTCGCTTACTTCAAAAGGTTCAAAATCCACAGCAGTTGCATGGCGTTTCCCGCTGCTTGTGCTGACCTCAGCTTTGACCCTCACAGTACGGGGTCCAGGTATGGCATATGTCTTCGGAAATGCTATTATATTATTGTTAGTGAAGACTCCATCACCCGCTCTCACATCGCCCTGTGTTCCATCGTCAAGTAACTGTGGTGGAAAGCGGTCGCCTACGCATACATAAGGATCTTTAAGCCCGTTACGGAGGAATGAACCACCGACATTGACCAGTGTATTGCTCGTGGATACCCTGGCGCTCAGGGTGACCTTGGAGCGTGAATCGGTCAGAACAAAATTCGGATCTGTATTTGGATCGCTGACGCTTGGCGCTTCACCAAGATTGGCAGGGTTGATTTCCAGCGTTGCAAGCTGATGCCTGCCATCGGACTGGGTGCTGAAGTAGACAAAACGGGTGGCGCTGTTATCCATGGACGGAAGATTCAATACATCCTCTGCCACAGGCCATGGAGTTCCAGCCGCAAGTGCCAGTTGCAGCGTCTCACCTGTCGATGTGTCAAGCAGGATGCCTGTCGAACCCAGAAGCAGCTTTGAGCCGTCAGCACTTATATACATCGTATCAGAACCACCAGCCCTCGGGAAATCGCTTGTGCTGCTTATCAGCACTTTTCTGCTGCTGCCATCAAAATTCATAACGCCCACTTCGGCTGGAGTGGAGCAGCATGGATTTGGAGAGATGTCATAGAAAACCTTCGTACCATCAGAGCTGATGCCGAGATGGTTCTCAAAACTGATGATGCCCTCAGGAAAAGCGCTGTATTCCTGCAGCCCTGTGCCGTCAAGATTAACGTGGAACATACGATGAATCCGTTCATTGACAATGGCAAAGACGATGCGGCTGCTATCGCCTGATACATCAAACCAGTGGTAGGATCCAGTGCTTCTGAACAGGTACACATCTTCAGGTTTCATACCTGAAAAGAGCGCAGCGATCTGATTTCTGCCCACAATCTGCCGCAGGTTCGTACCATCAGAATTGATGACATAAAGTCCGGCGGCTATGCTTTCACCAGTTCGAGGAATGACAGCATCACGGTCGAGCATGAAGAACACTTTGCTGCCATCAGGAGCCAGACGGAAAGTCTTATAGCCCCCTTCAATATAGATCACCTCGTGCGGGTCTGTCCCGTCGGCATTTACCAGGCGGGCTGCATTGTAATCAGTCCAGGAAAGGATTTTTGAGCCGTCAGCGCTGATTTCCACATACCTTCCATTCCCCTTAGATGAGTCTATCTCACGCTGGTCTGTGCCGTCAAAATTAGTGACGTATATATGGTTTGTATCAGGAGGCGTGGTTGTGAGAAATGCTGCGCGGTTGCCGTTGTCACTGATCGCCTGCTGAAAGCCTGTATAGCTGATGGCTTCTTTAGTCGATGTAATTTCATGGTATACAAGTGTGCGAACAATCGTGCTATCTGAAGTCTGTCCTGAACCCCAGGGGACTGTGAAGCCCCATATAAGCACTAACGCAATTAACAGCCATACAACTCTTTGAACTGGTTTTATTCCAATCATTTATATTCCCTCCCCATTTGTTCCCTGATATTACCCCGATAGATAATCCTGTTATTAATTACTTTGTATTCAGGATATATAAATAACTTTTCAATTAAACAGTAATTCGGGACTACGCCCAATCGGAAGTCCTGAATGAATACGCTCTTTTCAGGTCAGTCTCAGCAACATCTATATTGTTTCGGTACGATATATAGCTTATGCCTGTCCTAAAATCAGTCTCAGCAAACTGTTTTTCTGGGACAGGTATTGCGATTTCAAGGGGTACGATTCATCCCCCCTTCGGAAGGGGACTTCTCTACCCCTTGACCCCGATAAGTTAATAACGAGGTTAGCCAATGAAGACAAAAGTTCTAATAATGGGCGCAGCAGGGCGTGATTTTCATAACTTTAATGTTTTTTTCAGAAATAATGAAAATTACGAGGTCGTCGCCTTCACAGCAGCGCAAATCCCGGGAATCTCAGGGCGGGTTTATCCAAAGGAACTGGCAGGTCCTCTGTATGAGAAGGACATTCCCATATATCCGGAAGAAGAAGTAGTAGAACTCATAAAAAAACACAGTATAGACGAGGTTGTTCTGGCTTATTCAGACCTGTCGCATGAGACAGTTATGCAAAAGGCTTCGATAGTCCTATCAGCAGGCGCTGATTTTCGACTGATGGGTACTAAAAGCACCATGCTTCGGTCAAAAAAACCTGTGATTTCCGTATGTGCTGTACGAACTGGTTCTGGCAAGAGCCCGACATCACAAAAATTAGTGGACATCCTGAAAAAAAAAGGGTTCAAAGTAGTAGTGGTGCGCCACCCGATGCCGTATGGCGATTTATTGAAACAGGAATGTTTGAGATATGCAGTGATGGAAGACTGTGTGCGCAACGAATGCACAATCGAAGAAAGAGAAGAGTTTGAACCGTATATCTGCTGCGGAACCGTGGTCTATAGCGGTGTTGACTTTAAGAAAATCCTGAGTTCAGTAGAAAAGGAAGCTGATATTATTATCTGGGATGGTGGGAACAATGATATCCCTTTCTATAATCCAGACCTCCATATTGTAATCGCAGACCCTCACAGAGCTGGACACGAGTTGACCTATTACCCAGGCGAAGTAAATGTTCGTCTTGCTGATGTAGTTATTGTGAACAAGGCCGATTCAGCAAGGAAAGAGGATGTAGAGCTTGTGATCAACAATGTCAGGTCCATAAACAGGAAAGCATTGATAATAAAAGCAAGATCTCTGATAACCGCAGACAATCCAGGATTGATAGAAGCAAAACGTGTTTTAGCTGTTGAAGACGGACCCACCCTCACCCACGGTGGAATGGCTTTCGGCGCAGGGGTCATAGCTGCGAAAAAATATGGGGCAAAAGAAGTGGTTGACCCGCGCTCCTATGCAATAGGTTCGATTTCCAAGGTATATGAGGATTTCCCGCATCTGGGTGCTGTGCTTCCTGCCATGGGTTACAGTGCAGCCCAGATAAAAGAACTTGAACTGACCATAAACGCTGCTGACTGTGATACTGTGATAGCAGGCACGCCCATTGATCTGGGCAGGTTACTTACGCTTAATAAGCCTGTTGTAAGGATCAAGTACAGGATTGAGGAAGTCGATGTCAAACTGGAAGATGTGATCGATGAATGGTTGAAATCACGAAAAAATGAACCCTGATTTTTTGATTCAGGGAATTATTAACGTGTTTGAACTGATATTCGGTTTGAACCCTTATATCCTGAGTATAACAGGAGTCTCAATAAAAGTATCAGGTACAGCCACTATTCTTGCGACCCTCACAGCCATACCTCTGGCTTTTGCGCTGTCTTTTAAGAGCTTTAGAGGTAAACAACTGTTCATCACACTTGTCAATACTGGTATGGGACTGCCGCCGGTTTTTGTGGGTCTTGTTGTTTTTTTGATAATCGTTCCTGTAGGTCCTTTAGGATTCCTTGATATTGTATATACGCAACAAGCAATGATCCTTGCCCAATATATTCTTATCACCCCTATCATTACTGGTATTTCTCTCGCTGCAATAAAATCCGTCCCTCGATCGATAATAGAGACCGTTTATACTCTTGGTGGCAGTGAAAAAGATGCAGCGGTCGCAACTTTAAAAGAGGCAAGATTCGGCATCATCACGGCAGTACTTGCAGGGCTCGGAAGGGCACTTGCAGAAGTGGGAGCCATTCTCATAGTGGGAGGTAATATAGCACGCACAGGAAGCGTAGGGGAAATAGGTGAAGGGCTTTCTGATACACGAACGCTTACAACAGCGATAACATCCGAAACGAGCAAAGGTAACCTCTCAACCTCTATCGCACTTGGGATTATCCTTATCTTTCTCGTTTTATCTGTGAATGTTCTGGCTAACTATTTCCAGAGGAGGGATTGAAGTGGAGGAATTGTTCAGCATAGAAAACTTAAGCAAATTCTTTGGAAATAAAGAAATATTAAAAAATATTAATTTTAAAATTTTTAGAGGAGAAATATTTGCTTTCATAGGACCGAGCGGAGCAGGTAAATCAACAATGCTGCGGTTGCTGGATTTCTTAGAGATGCCGACGCATGGCAGATTGATATTTAATGGGAATGAATGCTCACTCCAGCAAAAAAACAATATCATGCGCAGGATGTCTATGCTCTTTCAGAAACCAGCGGTATTTAACACATCGGTTTTCAATAATGTAGCTTACGGTTTAATTGTTCGCGACGTAGATAAAAAGATAATAGGAAAAAAAGTAACAGATGCTTTAAACCTTGTGGGACTCGCAGGTTATGAAAAACAGAAGGCTATCACCCTTTCAGGCGGCGAAACCCAGCGCATGGCTTTTGCAAGGGCGATAGTCTATGAACCTGACATTCTTCTTCTTGATGAGCCGACAGCTAATCTTGACCCTGCTAATGTTGCAAAGATAGAAGACATTATAAAAAGGATACGAAGTGAGCTTAGCACTACTATCATTATGGCATCCCATAATATTCATCAGGTGCGGCGCATAGCCGACAGGGTAGGGATTCTGCTGAACGGGGAATTGATCGAAGTTAATACGAAAGAGCGAATATTCACACACCCAGACGATGCGAGGTCTCATGCATTTATAAATGGAGAGATCATATATTAATAATTCTTTTATCAAAGCTTAACTTTTATCCCCAATTATATTTCGGATGAGCTGGTTTTCCGCTTTATGCAGATGTTCAAGAAGGGTTGTCTTATGGATTCCAATCTTCCTGGCAAGCTGATCTGCATTAATTTTCCTGGGATGATCAAAATAACCGTTATTGTATGCTTGCAGTAAAATTTCTTTTTGTTTCTTAGTAAGCTTACTAAAGGCATTTAAGTCTAACGGATTGTATTTTTGTACCGACAATATTTCAAATCCCCACCCAAATTCTCTGGCAGTTTTAAGTATATTATTCAATTCTTCAGGTGAGCCTATAACTCCAAACTGGCATATAGTCCCATCAAAAATAATCGGATATTCCAGTTTAAGATCAAATTGTCCTAAAAACTTAGAAATCTCATCAGAGAAATTCCCTTTTGTCAGGCATGTATAGTTTTTACCTTCATTCCCTATTATATTCAAATCAGTAATGAAATCGCTCTTCAAATTATCTATACTCATTTCATCTTTGAGCGTAATATTGCAAATCTCGGTGTGAGTGGTGGGTGTTAAGTTGAAAATCGAAATAACCTCGAGTCGATCTGCCATGCTGATTAAAGGAACACAACATTGAAGGATGCTTCCAGAAATTCGCACTGTCATTTTTCTCATAATCGTACTCTGTCAGGCAGTCTTATATACACTCCTACATGTATGGGTAAAAATCTATCTTTTTTCGCTGCATGATAGCGATATCATGACAATGCAAGACCTGATAAATAACAAGAGGTTCCTTTTCTTTGGTGGAAAAGGCGGCGTGGGAAAGACAACAATGGCGTCTTCCACTGCTGTCTGGCTGGCGGAACATGGATATGAGACATTGATAGTAGCAACTGACCCTACTGTAAGTTTGTCTGCGATTTTTGACCAGGAAATCGGAGAAACTGAGGTAACGAAAATAAAAGAAATTAAGAATCTATGCGGACTTAATATAAATCCTAAAAAAGCATCTGGTGTTTTCCAGGCACGTCTGAATCAGATGGTAGAGCAGCTCACAGGCATGTTCGGAAAAGACGTAATGAGTACGCCCTGTGCAGAGGAGATGGCGGCTTTTGATCAATTTGTAAGCTATCTGAATTCAGATGAAAAGGATGTTATTGTATTTGATACCGCTCCAACAGGTCATACACTAAGGGAACTATCAATGCCTTTTGATTGGGCGAATTATATTTCAAAGCAGCTCGTAAATAGATTTTTGATGGGCAAATTATTGAATATCAAGGTGGAAGGAGATACCCTTGATAATTTAAAGATAGAACAAAAAAGATATGAAAACGCAATAAAAACACTATCAGATACGAAAACAAGTTTATTTACACTGGTATTGCTGGCTGAAAATCTGCCCATTGAAGAAACGGCAAGAGCAATCGATAATTTGAGCCAGCTAAAAATAAATGTTCCATCTTTAATAATAAATGAAATAATACCCAATGAAGTGCTAAAAGGAAATTGGTTTTTAGAAAAACGAAGATCGACGCAAGACAAATATTTAAATATTATAAATAAAAGATTTAAAGATTTATACAAAACTGAAGTGCCTCTCTTTGAAACTGATATTATGGGAATAGAAAATATGAGAAAAATTGGAAAAATCCTTTATGGGTGATATTATGGAACATACAGTTATACTATTTCAAATACCAGGCTGCTGTGCATTGACGAGAGGACTTGCTAATAGGAATTATTCAAAGATATTAAAAAAGATATGCAAAGAAGCCGGTGCCACTTTTAGTGATGTTGATCCGATGGCTGCACAGGATATTCTGATGAAATTAGTGCAGGAACAGCGACCTGATGTATGGCAAAAAGTGGAACAGCATGGATTGCCTGTAATAATAAATTCGTTCCCCATAGTTGTCATGGATGGAAAGATTATCTCATTGGGCAAATTTAATGAGGACGATATGAGACAACAAATATTCAGTGCGGCTAAACCACTTTCCCATCCCTGAAATGTATAATTCTATCCGCCATCTCACCTATTTCTGGGCTGTGCGTTACCATTACAATGGTCTGACCTCGTTCCATATTTAATTTCCTGAAAATTTCGATAATTTCTATAGATGATTTGGTATCTAGGTTACCTGTTGGCTCATCAGCTAAAAGCAGTTTCGGGTTATTGGCAAGACTTCTTGCGATAGTAACACGCTGTTGCTCCCCTCCTGATAATTCTGATGGAAGATGGCGCAGCCTGTCACCAAGACTCATAAGAGCAAGCAGTTCTTTCGCCCGATCCTTATAACCAGGCTCTTTATTCAGCATCATAGGAAACATTACGTTTTCAAGAGCTGTAAGTTCATTAAAAAGATTAAAAAATTGAAATACGAAGCCTATATGCTTTAATCTAAACTCTGCCCTGATAGTGCTATTCATTTTTGTTACGTTATTGCCATCTATATATATTTCCCCGGATGTAGGGGTATCGAGCATACCTATTATGTTTAATAACGTTGATTTGCCACATCCTGATGGGCCCATAATGGCAACAAATTCCCCATGTTCTATAGAAACATCAACGCCATTAAGCGCTTTAACTTCCACTTTGCCAAGTATATAACTCTTTTTAAGATCACTGATTTTAATTATTTCCATGTTCAATTGCCCCAGATAGCTTTTATGATATTCATTCTGCCGGCTATCAGTGCAGGGTATGCTGTGGCTAGGATTACAGTGAGCAAAGTGATCAGAGAGGCATCATACAGGAGATAATTATAAAATCTTGGGGCTAAAGAACCTAAGGTCGGGTCATAAAATGGATGAGCTTCTAGATAATTTATACCCACATATCCCAATGCATTTCCAATAATAATGCCTGTTGTTCCTATAAATATCCCCTGAAGAATATATATAGACAACACCTGTAAGTCTTTCATTCCAATAGCTTTTAATATACCTATCTGTCTTCTCCTGTATATGACATTAATATAAAGTATCACACCAACGGATATAGCTCCTGCAAATAATCCGACTGCATTGATAGTAGCACCGATTTCCTTAAATGTCCCAACTGAACTCAATACAGATTCGATCTCCTGTTTCCACTCTTTGATTTTTCGCATTCCCAATTCCTGAGATAATTTGCTTTTATACTCCCCAGAGAGAGTTACGTCTGAGAGTTTAACCAGAATCAATGAAGCTTTATCATGCAGATTAAGCTGTTCTGAAGCTTCTTCGAAATTTATTATTACTGTATTCGCATCCATCGCCATGCCTGTATGCAGAATCCCTCTGATTGTGAATACTCTGGTGTTTCCATTCTCAAATACTGTTGTCGCTTCATCTCCAAGCTTTATTTTTAAATCATTTGCCAATCGATAAGATATCAAAATTCCATTTCTATCATCGGCTTTAAGGGTTTCACCTGAGTCTATTTTATTCAACAGGACTGTAACTCTGTTTTCTTTTGTGGGATCTAAAGCTAAAATTTTTACAGACTTAGATTTTTCCTTATAAGACAACACACCGCCTGTCGTAATTCTAGGAGAATAAGCAACCACCTCTTCCAAGCCTTCAAGTTTCAACTCTTTTATGCCCAGCCCTTCTATGTATTTATCCTGCTCGTTCGGGTAGATATTAATGTGCCCTGATGAGGTCGCCATTGTCCTTTCTATGAAATCGTCAGTAATGCCATCTATAAACCCATTGATGATTATGATGTTAGAAGTCGATATGGCGATTGCTATAATAATGAAAATGAACATCTTT
>JAWOKW010000013.1:0-7242 GCA_033854095.1 Candidatus Methanoperedens sp.
GTTTTCCAGCTACCGTTCAGCATTACTATAGACGAATCTTCAGCCTCCACAATCATTGCGTTAGATTCTGCGGCTACTCCGCTGACAAATAGAACAAATAAGAGCAAAATCAAATAACTTCTAATCATGAAAAAATCCCAAAATAAATAATCAGTATAATTAAAATCACTACACAGATGAGCAGGATTTTATCGATCATTTTCTGGATCTTTGAACTCTGTTCTTTTTTATGTTCTATAACGGATACAATAAATTCATCGATAGGCTTCCATGTATCTACAGATACATTTTTCTCAAAATCCCGGATAGCATCTTTGCCTTTCGAGGTAAGCATGCAATACTGGAAGCATTTTATAAATCCATCTTTGATAAGTTCATAAATGTGCTTCTCTATAACGATTGTCCTTATCTGGAGCGCTTTTGATATGTCTGTGATGCTCTTAAAGCCATAAGAAACTGATTTTAGGATGGCATAATCCACTTCTCCAAATGAAATGCTCGAAGCTTCATTAATGCTCTCCTTTACTGCCACCTTTTCATCAGCAATCTGTTCTACTATGGCTGGTTTTTCATCTATTCTTTGCTCTCCTTCGATATTTTTTCTTCCAGCCTTAATTTTTTTTAGCCACAGAGCATCATCCATGAAAAGTTCCAGAATTTTCTTATCCTGCGTACTGTCGGTGCTCATCTGAAAAACCTCTTAAAAATACTTTTTTTAGGAGGCATACCGCACAGTTTTCTTGCGATTTGCAGCACTGCCTTTGCAGAAGCAGACTTTGGCTTTAATAAAATTAGCGGTTTTCTGTCATCTCTTGCTTTAATGACTGCATCGTCCTGCGGTATGGCGCCAATCACAGGGAGTCCAAGCTTTACTCCAATATCTTCATAGATGCTGTTCTTATATTTATTCACGATAACACCTGTGATATTAATGCCTGCAAGCCCTGAAACTGCTTTGACCTTTTGTGCGTCTGATATGGAAGCCGGGTCTGGATTGACGATGAGTAGGACCTCATCAGAATATGTCATGGGCAATATGCTGAATTTGGAAAGTCCTGCAGGGACATCAAGAATTATAAAGTCATATTCGGCAGTTTTCAATTCTGAAATAACATCCTGGAGCCTGTCTATATTTATATTCTGTAGAGACTGCAGCGAGGAGCCGCAAGGCAGGATATTGAGCCCTAGCTGAATCGTATTTATTGCACTTTTAAGCTCGGCTGAACCATTAAGCACTTCAAGGAGAGTAATGAGCGGCTTTTCAAGACCTGTATATAAATCCAGGTTCGGAAGCGATATATCAGTATCTATAACCAGAACGTTCTTATTTAATGAAGCCATCGCGAACCCTATATTCAATGCAACTGTTGTTTTGCCGACGCCGCCTTTTCCTGAACCGAAAGCGATTATCTTAGGAGCCATGTTATCACTTCAATTTCCTTTTTAAATAAAATCTTAATACTAATATGAGTACAACAAGTATCGAAAGTCCAATTACGAGTCTCAGCTGTGGTTTTTGTTCTAACTGAGGTGCTGCTGTGGCAGTGGGGGTCACAGTTGCTGATTCCACAAAAAAGACTTTGCTCAGGTTCGAGTTTCCGACAGTTACTCTGTACGCCCCCAGATCTGTTTTTGTAACATTGAATTTCACATCTCTTATTTCTGAAAAATTTAGATGAACGTCTTGCTCTCCTTCTAAAGCATCATTGATGTATAGATCTACAGGCTGAGTTCCTTCTTTACCTCTATTTTCAACTGTTACTGAGATGGTTACTGTTTGGTTCGGCTCAACACTTAAATGGTCTATCTGTATATCCCTGAAATAAAACTCTGTAGGTATTTCGACCTCGTTAGCAGAAGCTATATTGAAAACTGAAGCCAAATTCAGCCCTATGGTATTTTTCCCGACAGGGACAATCTCGATTTTATGAACGCCTGCGACTTCAGTTGAAACCGTGAAAGTAATCTGCTTAGAACTATAGGCTCCAACTTCGACTGTAGCATTATCTATTAGATTATTATCCAGCAATAAGGAAAGTGAAGTCGAACCTGTATCATAGAAAGTATTTGTTACATTGGCGCTTACGGTGACAGTCTCATTCGGCGCTACGCTTGTTCTATCGAGCATCATGTTCTCGACCCTGAATCTGTCAACAGGATATTTATTCGCATATTTATCTACATAGAATGTTTTTTCAATTTGTATATATTGACCTGGCGCTATCGACGCATTGCTCGCATTACTTCGGTTCATAACTGGTAAATCAGGTCTGTCGGTTTCATTTATATATGATGATGTAAGGTCGCGATAATACTGATCCATAAGCGAGTCGTTCAGGAGATCAAATATATGAACTTCTGCCGTATAAACGCCATCGTCCCAGCTCTGCGGTATTTCACTTGAGTATGTAATAAAATCATCATCTCTGTAATCATCGTATCTGTTGCTATATGCCGCCGTATTTACTATATTATCATTTGAGTCCTTTATAATAAAAACATAATCCACCGCAACAGCACGTCGATGGTTTATTCCATTGGCTTCTGCATAAATCTCTAGAATGCTTCCCGGAGGGAATCTATCATTCCAGTGCAGATCATAATCCTGCAATCCGCGTACATTATAAACTATCCTGGCGTAGCCATTGCTGATTGCTGATGACGGAACTGATGACATGATGAATATTATGATCAGAGCTACTGCCAGTATGTATTTCATGTACTGCCTGTGATACGAATTCATTTATAAATATTTTGGAAAATCCTTTATGTGCTATAATAAAAGAGCGACTGTATGCAACCTTTTATTTCCTGTTCCTTCCGAGCATGTAAACTGCGGAAAGTGTTGTTATCGCCAGAAATATTTCAAATCCTGCGGTTTTTTGTGCTGATGTCCCTGTTTCGGCAGGGACTACTGTTTGTTCTACTATAGCAGGTGTTACGCCGCCTGTAACCGGATATGTGGCTGTGATAGCGATATTTGCAGACCTGCTTTCAGGCGAAAAATTATCTCCAATGGATGGAGTGATTGAAAGCAGTACCACAGCGATCGCTATTGACAATAAAAATTTATTTTTTCCATGCATATTCTGACTCCTGACTTTTTTTATCCTTTTGTAACCGCTGCTCAAGATGGGAAGTAAGAGCATCGGATAATTCTTTTAACATTCCTTTCTGCTGTAATGCAAAAAATCCATCTACTACAGGCTGCTGTTTTTTTGTTACTATGAACGGTAAACTTCCTGTTGATGCATATATTGCCCAGAGATAATAAACAAGTGTATATAGACCAACTGATAGATACAGTATAGCCATCAATACGTTATAGTAATTGCTGCCCAAAAGGTTGCTCAGCACCATTATAGATACCGGTACAACAAGAATTGGCAAGAACACCATTGCCCATGCAGAAGACTCTTTCCACAGGTTGTACTCATTTGTGATAAATCCCCACCACATAATAAATATCAAAAGGACAGCATAGGATGTAATGCCGCCAATAGTGAAATTTAGCAGGAACAAAAAAGCAGCCATCGTAATTGTCATTAGAAAAATCGATTTAATCGCGAATTTAATAGAAGTTCCTATTGCAAGGGGCTCCTGCATGAAATCGGCTGATTTTATATCCCTTTCAGACCGTTCTTTCATAATATTTTGAACCTTTAAGTCGATATTGGATATGCGGTCTAAAATGATATTTGAATCAACATGCGTCTGTGCGATATTTTCAATCAATGGCAGTAGTTTAGCATAAACACCTTCTTGAAATGCAGTATCAATCAATACATCGGTAATAATTCGCCTCTTAAACGCATTAAAAACAAAATATACTGCCCCGATACACATCACGATAATGGATAAATCTATTAAAGTATAAAGATAATCCGATTTCATAAAAAAATCGACAAACAGCGAAAAGCCTGAAAATACTAAAATAAATATTGAAATGATCAGGGCACTTATTAAACCGAGCTTTTCAAAAAATGATACGTGCTGGAATGGTTTTACAAATATGTCCTCATTGCTATCGAGTAAAGGATTTTTCATTTTATCACGGATATTGTTGTGTTCCATTGACATATATCGTTACTTGGGGTTCTGTGTATAATTTGAAGTGTAATAAATTATTCGGAACAGGATTACCTGTGTTCTTACATGCTATGCAGAGATATGAGCGAACAAAAGCTGGTTGTTGAGCTATTGAAGTCTCTATGCCATTCATACCACTATAAGCTGGTGTTCGCATCGCTCCGTCGATATACACAGATATATCGGCTTTGCCATGGCAATCCATGCACGAGATTTGCACAGCGCTGTGAACAGGAGAATTGAAAGGACTTTCAGGATACGGTGAAATTCCATTGGTATTCTGGGTCACCGGTCTGTGGCAGGATTGACAGTAGGAATTCATATCAGAATAGTTCGCATAATCATGTTGATGCTTCCACTGCTCATTTGAATGACCGCCATTAGAGACCGCCTGCATTATGTCTTCATGGCATGATATGCAATCTGCGGTCGAAGTGTTGTGCGATTTTCCATCTAAATACTTTGTTGCCCTTATCTCTTTATTGGGCCCAAACGTAAGATTCTGTATCGTCCATGTGCCTGATGAGTTCACAACATCCCATTCAATAAATTCTGGTCTTATAAAACTTATGTTGTTGTTAAAACTTGAATGGCATGAAGAACAGGCAATGTTGTTTCCTGTTGACAGACCGCTATTATTGGCACTTAAAACAAATGGGATATGTGCATCCGCTCCTATATTGTTTTCAGCATAAACAGAAGCTTTCGATGCAATAAATGTAGAACCTTTCTGATCAGTCACCACCTTTGGCGAAGTACCATGGCAGTCAAGGCATGGAGGCGTACTTGATGCATGATATGTAGAATAAATCTGATGGCATGATGTACATGAAAAATAGGTGTGATGAAGAGAATTGTTGAGTTCATCCCTTATGTTTGAATGGCACTTCTCACAATCGACCTGTGCAGGAAATGAATGTATGCCTGCTGATCCATTTGCCTGAATAAATGCAGGAAGAGCAAGTTCAGTGTTCTTAGAATAACCTGATAACTGCCATGTGCTATCATGCATCCTGCTTGCATTAAATTTATATGTATCGGCATAGAGCATTGAAATGCCCAGCGATTTTGTAGTGTGGCAGGATATACAGGCTTCATTCTCGCCTTTCATGAAAGGAATTGAATTTGCACTTTCAATAAAAGGGATATGTGATTCAATATTTGTAATATTTTCTCCAAACACCTTTGCTACGGGTGAGAGGAAAGTATTATTATTGGAGTCTTTTACAATCCTTGGCGTAGAGCCATGGCAGTCAAGGCATCCGGGGTCTATCATGCCTCCATGGGTCAGTTTGGAATTTGCATCAGGCACATGGCAGTTTTCGCATGTGAAAGATGCATGATATGCTGAATAATCCATCTCCTGCTGTATGTCTGAATGGCATTTTAAACAGCTGTAGGTGCCCCTATCATAGAAATTATGCTGACCTGTGAACAGCGAATAAACCGACGGTACAGCCAGCAGCGGTGCAGCCAGTATTACAATGACGAGTAGAAGGTGCCTGAATTCCATATTACGACCTCATCCATGGTTTTTTCTTCACAGTCAAAACAATATATAGAAGCAGCGAAGCTACAGCTATGATGTATCCATAGATCTTCAAAAGCTGGAAAAATAAAAAGTAATTCCCGTAATTCTGCCCAAAGGGACCGAAATCCTGATGCTTATCATCCACTACAAAGTACTTCCCATATCCTTTGATTACAATGGGCTTTCCCTGGATTGTGACAGCCTTTCCCAGGATATCTTCATTTTTGATTTCCCACCAGTCCATCTGACCTGTGGCATCCCCGGCTGTACGTATGGTACGTATGCTCCCATCTGCAATTAATCTAATTCTATGAGTGACAGGATACGATGTATCAGGGCGCTTGAACATCACGATATCCCCTATACTATAGTTACGATCGACATTCTGTATCAGGACGAGGTCATCTTTATCAAACGTCGGGGACATGCTCCCTGATACTACAGCAGTAAAAAAAATAGCTTTTGTTGCGAACAGGGACATTACGAATATCACTGCGATAAGAACAGAAGCCTCTTTAAATAATAGCTTCTGTGGGTCAATGGGCTGCTTATTTACCTGTTTAATATAGTCATTAATCTTAGCTTTCCTGCTGAAAGCTGAGTATCTATATTTAATTGAGCCGAAAAAACCTGCATTGTACAGGATTTTTCTATATATCAGTATTAAAAATATCGAAAGCGCGGAAAGAAACAAAATCTCAATTATTGGAACATACATATAAATAAAAGATAGGAAAAATAATTAAATTTTTCCTATTTATATTTTTCTTATAATCTATGGGTAGTTGGGATTAAATCCTGGCGGCGTTGGTGAAATGCTGATCACAGGTGGCTGGGTTGAATTATATATTCCACCTGACTGGTTGCCGTAGGTCGTTATGTTTGCGTAGCCCTGTGTTGCAAAGTTATTTACTGTCCATCCATGGGTTCCGTCTGAAGCTGTAAATTCCTGTGCATTGAAGGACATCATATATGCCTTTGACCAGTTTGCCTGCACAGCTACATGCGTGTGGCATGTGATGCATGCTTCATTGGCGCCCTTCAACAGCTTTGAGGTATCATTCGCCTGGTTTGCAAATGGCTTGTGTACTTCTTCAGGTCCATTTAGAATATTCAGTGCGTTCGCTCCCGGTCCTAGTGTACCATGGCAGTCAAGACATGCTGGCGCTGCTGCTGCATGGAACTGTCCGCCTGGCCCGTTAGTGAGTTGAGGATTTTCGTTCCTCGGCGCTGTTGACATGTGACATCCAGCGCAGCCCTGTGATTTATGTATCGAATTTACTCCTCCAGGCTGGTCAAGTTCAACACCTACATCGCTGTGACATTTCTGACAGGGAATATTGGTCTGGACTCCTCCGCCGTACACGTGGGTGCCCATGGTGTCGTAGAAGTTATGCTGTCCAGAGAACAGTGCAAGCGTTTGAGGCAAAGCGACCAGTCCTACTGTCGTTATTGCTATTCCAATCAATATTAATTTACTTGACATTTTCTAAATCTCCTATCGTTTATCAATTACTGTAATTTATCATTTGCCCAAACTAACATATATAGTTTGTGTTCTATTTGATGACTAATAAATTATAATCATTTCCATATAATATTGTCAACAACATATCCAATCC
>JAWOKW010000014.1:0-5191 GCA_033854095.1 Candidatus Methanoperedens sp.
CTTTGAAAGAACTGATCAAAGCATGCTTGAAAGCTCCTGCAAAAGATTTACTCAATTTAGAAAGAAATTTATCCCCACCAATTTTATGCCCAGCCAGATTACCAACAATATTCTAAGTTAGAGCGAAGAGTATATATTTTGTTGTGATACCAAGTATTTCAAAGAAAACCATCTCATCTCATTGATTTAAAGATGTATAGATCGAACGCAAATTATCATTATCTCTGCATATAATCTTCCTCAAATTTACAGAGATACCATCTAAAGCTTGTTTTACCTTCGATTTAAATATAACATCCTCCTGATATATGTTTGGCTTATTATTTTCCATTTTCACAATAAATTCATCGGTTCTACCGTCATCGATTTTTAGATTTACCTTGGTTTTTTCATCATTAAGTCTAAGCGAAAGAGAATTTTTTTCAGTAGATACCTTTATAATTCTACCAGCGTCGATTTTTTCGCTTGTTGCTGTTTTTATCCATTCAATACCGAAATGTCGATTTAGAAATTCCATGAGTTTTCCATTGTCGTCTCCTGGGATGTTATCCCAGTTGAACAAATACTCCTCCTTTGATTCCCCTTCTACAATGCGCATATCTACAGCTTTCGTTTTCTCGTTCACCTCTACAGACGGCGTTATTGTTCCGATAAAAGTTGCATTAGAGAGATTTGCCCCGTTAAGTATTGCCAACAGAAGTTGTGTCTCAGTGAGAAACGCATAAGAGAGGTCCGCATCAGTCAGGTTTGCCTTCAAAAGCCTTGAACCGGAGAGGTCTGCCCCAGCGAGGTTTGCATTAGAAAGGTCTGCATCAGTCAGGTTTGCCTTCAAAAGTTTTGAATTTGAGAGGTTTGCCCTGGTGAGTTTTGCACCTGTGAAATCTACCTTGCTGAGGTCTCTATTAGAAAGGTCTGCATCAGAGAGATTGGCTTCAAAGAGATTTATACCAGAGATATTTGCTCCAGAAAATTTTACATTGGAAAGATTTGCTCTGTAGAGGTTAGCCTTGGAAAGATTTGCACCAGAGAGATTCGATCCAGAGAGATTGGCCAGAGAGAGGTCCGCACCTGCGAAATCTGTTTTTGGGAGTTCTAATCCGGGAAGGTTTGCTCCCTCAAGTTTTTTTACCATGGAGAGGGCAAATCGAGAAAGATTTGCACCGGAGAGGTTTACGCCTGTGAGGTCTGCTCCAGTAAGGTCTGCCCTGGCGAGATTCGCACCTGAAAGATTTGCCATGGTGAGATTTGTATAAGAGAGATTTGCCCCGCTGAGATCTGCTCTGCTTAAATTCATTCTTGCCAAATCAATGTCCTTTAAATCAACATTACTCAGTATTGCTCTTTCCAAACTTACGCGATTCTCGATGGCTTTTCTAACTTCCTCGGGCGTAAGGGGCTTCTTGGGTTCAGCTTCCTCTATTTCTATTTTTTTAGCAGATGTGATGCTGCTGAAATGAATAACCTTTTCGATCAGCTCTTCAGTCAATTTCCCTTTCTCAGGGAATGCTCCTATCAATCCCTGAAGCGGTTCCTTCAGAAAAGGACGCAGCGTCTCGGAAGGTTCTCCTTGTATCTCAGATTCTAGATAAGTATGAATGTCTAAGAGTAACTTATTATTTTTTAAAACTTGTTTACTGAATTCTGCGAAATCTTTATCACTGCTGCTGCTTATGATTTGCCATTCTATCAGTAATGCATCAAAGTTCTCTTTAAGCTCTTCTTTAATAACTTTAATTTCAGGAATAACTTCAGCAAGATGTCGCTGGAATTCTATAGAATTGATAAAGCGTTTAATTTTGCGTGGATTTCGTCCTATTCTCTTAATAATAGTCTCTTGGTATTTTTTATAGGAATTTCTTGGATCATAGTAACTTATGAAGCCCTTTAATTTATCATCAGGAATCGATGGGAGCGTGAAGCTGAATTGGATGATTTTTTCCAGATATTCATCAATCACACTCCTGTCAATCGCTATAACAAAGATACATCCCTTTACACCAAGAAAAGGCTTGATGGCTTCCAGGACTTTTATAGCATTCCCCGGAACGCAACGGTTAAGGTCATCAATAAAGATCACTGCCTTTTTCTTCTTTGCCACATAATTATCGTTAATTATCTTCTCAAAATTAAGCTGGAATTTTTCTAAGTCAAGAATTTCATATTTCCCTCTGGTTTTTACCCCCCTGGTTTTCAATTCTTCCTGAATCCGCATCATCAGAGCACGCCGGATTGTATCCTCTTTTTCACCCATCCATGCATTGAACCAGATGGTGTGTGTTGATGAACCCCCTCCATCTTTTTTGATTTTCTGCTCCAGAGTTTTCATCAGGCTTGTTTTACCGCTTCCTCTGTCCCCAAATATGCCAATGACAAGAGGAGTCTCTTTACCTTTGATTATTTCTTTCAGCGCTTCTGAATAAGAATCAAAATTAAAAAAAGTTGCATCAGATATTGGCTGGTCATCCAGGATTCTAATATTATTTTTTAACATAATCTTCCTTGCTTTTTCTGATTAAACATTCGCAGCAGGATTTAAATATATAATGGCGCGGGTTTTAAGCGAAGTTCCTTAACATCGCTGACGATAATTTTATCTGATACGAAATTCAACAGATATATTTCATTCGATATAACATAATTGAATAAAAGGAGGACAAAAAATGGTAGTACCAAAGCTGCTTTATGTGTCTGAACAAACACCGCAAGGCCCTCATACGCTGGATATTTACTCTCGCCTACTCGATGACCAGAAGGTATTCCTCACAGGTGAAATCAATGAGGATACATCAGAAAGCGTTATTGCACAGCTCCTTTATCTCGAATCAAAAGATTTCGAGGGTGATATCCAGATATATATCGACAGTCCTGGAGGGATGGTTACAGCAGGTCTTGCCATATACGACACCATGCAGTGCATCAAATGTAGCATCCAGACAATCTGCCTCGGGCAGGCTGCATCGATGGCTGCGGTTTTACTTGCAGCAGGAGCCAGAGGAAAAAGATATGCATTTCCCAATGCGCGGGTGATGATACATCAGCCACTCGGCGGGGCGCAGGGACAGGCATCAGATATAGAGATTCAGGCAAAGGAGATGGCAAGGGTAAAAAAGCATCTCAACGAAATCTTAGTCTATCATACAGGACAGCCCATGGAGGTCATAGAAAAGGATACAGATCGCGACTTTTTTCTCTCTGCGGAAGAGGCTGTGGGTTATGGTTTAATAGACGGCGTAATGAGAGCTGGAGAAGGGGTGGGTAAAAAAGAACACGAAGATTAGAAATAAAAATTGAACAAGACTGTTTGTCTGATTTCCTCTCCCCTGCTCAGTCTTGATAACCTCCAACTACTTTCATTTTCATACACCCTCATTTAAATATGTTTTTTATAATATTATACAGGTAAACCTAATTTCTCTCGTGCTTCTTTTATATGTTCAATTAGCAATTGCGATGCCTTGGTTGGCTCTACTTCAACGATAAATTTCCCGCCGAAAAGCTCCTCTGAACGCTGGGTCAGTAAAGAAACAACAGCAGGACTTCCAATCACAGGCGGTGTGATTCCCAGATGGACAGTAACTCCCAGTGCCACTGCCCCTGTGCCTATTGCAGCAGCTTTTTCAGTTACCCATTCAGCAGCCGAAGCCGCTATTGGCAGATCCTTTATAGGAACACCCAGTTTTTCTGCCAGGGCTGCTGCGAGAATAACCACCCGTCCGTTATCTATGCAGCTTCCAAAATGCCACACAGGAGGCAGCGGTTTTCCAAGCCCGGCAGTTCCTCCTAACACTACAAGCACACCTTTTAATTTATCGCCTGCATACTGTGAAGCCTCGGATGTAAGAAGACCCGCCCTTGCACATGCCTGGGCTGCGCATCCAGTCGCTATCACAAGCACATTCTGCTTTATGAGAACCTTTGCTATTGTTACATGGCTTGCATCTGCCGTGACCCTGGGGCTGGTGCAACCAGCAAGCAGCACAGCGCCATAGATATTTCCTGATGCTATGTTATCGATCAATGGTTTTAAAGGATCCTCAGTATTCAGTTTTGAGAGCACGTTAAGGCACGTCTCCACAGAGAAACCTGCAATAAGAGCCTTTGGTTCTCCTTTGGGTAGATAGATATTTTTTCCTCTTTTCTGGAAATTCGCAATCGCAATCTCAAGTATTTTCCTTGCTGCCTCATCTGCATGCTCTTCTTCAAAAGGAATATGTTCAGAATCAGGCAGCTTTGCCTCTTTCATGGTCGTGATTATCTTTGTATGGAACTTCGCAGCGACATTCTCTACATTCGGATAAATGCACTGGACATCCGCAACAAACGCCTCAACCAGTCCTGTTGCTATCACCAGTTCCTGCTGGAGATTGCTGCCTACTAAAGGTATGCCGTGTCTCATCAATACTTCATTTCCTGTACAGCAGCAGCCCACAATATTGATCCCTGAAGCACCCACAGCGCGGGCTTTGCCCAGAAGTCCTTCGTCCTCTGATAGTTCAACGACCTTTTCTGAAAGCAGTGGAACATGACCATGGATAACCACATTTATTTTATTTTTATCAAGGACATTGAACCCTATTCTGGATTGAACTGGTTTTGGTGTCCCAAACATGACATCCTGGAACTCTGAACTTATTATAAGGGACGCCATATCAGCTACACCAAGCCTTGCTGCATGTAATATAAGCGATGTCGGGTCAGCCATTGTGCCCATAGAGGTCTCATGCCCTTCAGCTAAAAGCTCGCTGCCGACAGAGCCTGGAATAGCCCCTAAATCTGCAAGATTTTTACCAACGCTTACAGGACAATAAGACACTGCAAATTTCATGGAACTTTCATCGCCCACAATATCTGAAATTGCATCTGATGCCGCTGCTGCAGCTGTATGCTCAATTCCCTGCGCTACATCAAGATGTAATTTTGAAGCTATAGATTTTAGTTTTTCAGGTTCCTTTATCCTGTAAGATGTTTTATTCTGTGCTGTTTTAAGAAGTGCAGATGCGACATGCCGCGCATGGGATGCATGGGCTGCTGTGCCTCTTCCAACTATCATGAGCAGATTCCTTGCAACTATGGTATCAGCACCTGCACCGCATGTCCCCTTATTCAGTCTTGGGGCAGACAGCCTGTAGATCATGGGGAGATCTTCATTCCATATCCTGCATGGTCCCATTGCGCACTGCCTGCAGCAAAT
>JAWOKW010000015.1:0-7295 GCA_033854095.1 Candidatus Methanoperedens sp.
TCTGCTCTGGTTATTCCTTTAAGTTTAAGAATAGAATCAGATACTCGTTCAGCACAGTGTTCTGTGGTCATTCCTTCGATTTTTATCAGTGTCTCAATTACAGCCATTTAATGTCACTTTCTTTTATTTAATCTCCTTTTAAGATTTTTTCATAGAAATTGCTCGATTTTTCTCCTTATGCACATAGGATAATATCTGCTTTTATTTAAGTGGTTTTTCCTTTAAATTTTGAATCTGTCTTATTACCTCTTAGCTTTTAATGAAACATAGCACCAATCGCAATGAATAAGTTATAGCTTCTAAGAGTAACAGTATCTTGTACCCATTTTTTGAACTTCAGTACGTCCTCGTAAGTCCTGAACTCAACTCTAAACATTAGAGATCAACTCCCATCTCCTTCAGGGTCAGTTCGAACCCGATCATCCAGGCAGCGAATTCGTATCAGGTAATCTTGCTTGTGCTCAACAACTTTTCGCCCGCGATTCTTGCCTCACGGAAAGCCTTTTGTACGTTCTCGATTGTTTCCATATTGTTACACCTCGATTGTGTAACCACTGCCTGGCACTCTGCCAAGAACGACAGGCAGTGATTCTATTTATGTACGTTGTGTACTATATGTACTATAATGAGAAAATATTTAAGTTTATACCTCATAGCTTTCTATGAAGACAATGGCAAAATCATCATCGAGAAGGCATGACCATGGTAAAAACAGAGGACATTGCAAGGCTGCACGATCTCAAAGGCTATGCCTTCAATGATATCGATGGCAGTGTAAAGATTGTTTGCTGTGGTGAGGTTAGTGTTATTGATGAATTTTGAAAAAATCCTTGAAAAACTTGCAGAAAAATGACTCACATAATGGAATTGTTAGATGCTGCAATTCCAGCGATGGAATAAATGAAATTCCCACTTATAAATATACATGCCGAGGTGGCAGAGCGGACTAACGCGGCAGGCTCGAGACCTGTTTTACCTTATGGTAAGCTAGGGTTCAAATCCCTACCTCGGCGTTAAAATTTTTGTTAAAGGAAGCATGACTGACATGAAGACAATCATAATTGAGAGAAAGTTTTATTTTATAATTATGCTAATTTTATTTTTATCTGTTGTTTTTATAAGTGGATGTATAGGTCAGGAAAATTTTCAAAAATTAATAAATGAATCAAGCCAGATAGTGAAAAACCACTTACTAATTTAAAGGGCTTAGAAGAACTTGCAAAAATAATAGATGAAAGGCTTTAATTAATAACCTGAAGCACCAATTCATGAACACAAATGCTTTCTGTCATCATACATCCACAAGAATCAAAAATCGCTGTTCTGCCGATCAAAGATAATGCAAGAGAGCCTGCCTTTTACGGCATCCTGACACTGAAGAAAACTCCAAAAGGCGCTCGCGCTGCGAGATTCAGAATCAGGAATGGAGAAAAAGAAGAACTCAGAGCACCTGACGAAGTTGTCCAGCTTTTGCGCCTTGCTGATAAGATACTCATCGCAGAAGGAAACGAAAGCTCAGAGGCAGAGTTCAAGGAACTTTTGAACGCATATCAACTGGATTACGGTTATACAAGCACATGCCGTCTGTGTCTTATTGCAGGGAGATATACAGCAGTAGATGGTAATTCTATCAGTTTTCACAATGAAAATATATGCGAAGAGTGTGCAAAAAAAGAATTGGCTCGCGAGATAAAATCGGTGAAGCTGGGAAGCCATGGTCAGGAAAGACTTCTTCAGATGTTGCTCAAAACAAGAAATCTTGACAGGGTACTTGGCATGTTCAGCCCTGAAAAACTTGAGCCTGGCTTGACAAGGTTTGATACGATCGAAGCGAACAGGGTTGACAAGTCTATCAAAGTTAAAGACCTTCCAATACACGAAGAATTCAAAAAAATACTTCTTCATCAACTTCAAGAGCTGATGCCAGTTCAGGCACTTTCAGTAGCTTCTGGACTCCTTGAGAGAAAAAATCAGTTGATTGTCTCTGCTACAGCCACAGGAAAAACGCTGGTAGGAGAGCTTGCAGGAATTCAGAGCATCCTGAATAAAAAAGGTAAGATGCTCTTTCTTGTCCCTCTTGTTGCACTTGCGAACCAGAAGTATGAGCAGTTCAAACGGCGTTATTCCTCAATCGCATCGACCTCTTTGCGTGTGGGTACAAGCCGCATAATAAAAGATACAAAAGGTATTAGGACATCGCTCACATCTGATATAATAGTTGGCACATACGAAGGGCTTGACTTCATTCTCAGGTCTGGCAGTGCAAAAATGCTAAAGGATACAGCCACAGTTGTAATAGACGAGGTGCACATGCTTGAAGATAGTGAAAGAGGGCATCGGCTTTCAGGGCTTATCGCACGCCTGAAATTCATAGCTCCAGAGGCACAGTTCATATACTTATCAGCCACTGTGGGAAAACCGCAATGGCTTGCAGAAGAACTTAACGCAAAACTGATCGAGTTCGAGGAAAGACCCGTTCCTATAGATAGACACCTTATTTTTGCGCCCGAATATACGAAAAAACGATTGATTGAGCGCCTCGCACGGCAAGAGTATGATAAGAGCTCTTCTAAAGGGTTCAGGGGGCAGACCATCGTATTTACCAACTCGCGCAGGAGATGCCATGAACTTGCTGATGGGCTGACCATAAAAGCGCTTCCTTACCATGCAGGTCTTTCATATAATGAGCGAAAGAAAGTGGAAGAGAGATTCGGGAGAGGGGAGCTGCCTGTGGTCGTGACAACAGCAGCGCTGGCAGCAGGTGTGGATTTTCCTGCTTCACAGGTGATTTTTGAATCCCTTGCAATGGGTATTGAATGGCTTACAGTGCGCGAGTTCCAGCAGATGCTTGGACGTGCAGGAAGACCTGATTACCATGACCGCGGGCTTGTAGTACTTTTAGCAGACCCTCAAAAAAGGTTCGGGAAAGGAGATACAGAGGATGATATCGCTTTCAGGCTGCTGAGGGGAGAGCTTCCGCATTTTGGCGTAGATTACGGAGATGATGAACTGCTTGAAGAGGTGCTTTCTAACATCGTTATCGCACATAAACGTTCGGATATCAGGAAGATACATGAGCTATTATTGGGCCGTGGCGAACTTAATTATTCGATAGGTAAACTTGTTGAATACGGATTTATTGAGGAAAAAAATTCAGGTATTTTTCCTACAAAACTTGGATATATTGTGGCATCGCATTTCTTAAGCGTGGAACAGACTTTTCTGATAAGGAACGCAGTCCTTGAAAAACAAAAGCCCCTTGATATAATCACCGAGCTTGAAACTCTGGATGCTGTATATTTTAAATATGCTTCGCAGTTGTCGGATGCACTTGGGACTGACATTCCCACTAAAATATCTGGCGCAGGACTGGATATCGTTTTCTCGGCTGATGGGATGTCAAAATTAAAAGAGAATTTGCGCCGCACAATGCTTGATTTTGCACGGGATTTCATGACATGCACGTGCAGGGACTCGCCGTATTGTGGATGTCCAGAGAGGAAATTCTCAGGCAGGATTATAGAGTTATGCGCTCAGGGTCTCTCACCTGATGAAATTATTTCAGAGCTTACAAAACAGTATGGAATTTATGCATACACAGGTGATGTGCTCAACTATCTTGACCAGGCTGCACGGAATCTTGAAGCTGTGGAATTGATTGCAGCGATCTATGATAAGAAAGATTTATGCATAAGGGCAAGGGAATTGAGGGAAAGGATGGAGGGAAAGTAAAGAAAGAAAATATTATACAATACCGAAACAATTAAGTATTACCGATAGGTAATACTTGTTCATGGAATATAGTAGAATCACAAAGAAAGGGCAAATAACCATACCCATGAAATTTAGAGAAATCCTTAAAATACAAACTGGTGAAAAAATAATGTTTGATCTGGAAGGAGAGAAAGTGGTACTTAAGAAAGCTCCGTTGAACCCTGTCGCTAACCTCGTCGGACTTGGGAAAGGTATTTTTGATGATAGTGTGAAGTACCAGCGTAAAATAAGAGCTGAGTGGGAAGATAAATGAAAGTATTCCTTGATACAAATGTTTTTCTTACTATTTTGAACCAGGAGAAAAACTGGCAGCTTGTAGAGAAACTTCTTATGGATGTTAATAAAGGAAAATATACAGGTTATACTTCGGTGATTTGTATTTCAGAGATTCTGAGCGGATTTTATGAAAAAGATGAATCTGAGAAAGGTGATATGTTCATTACAGATTTGAAAGTAATAAACAATTTTACAATAACCGATGTGGATATTATTATTGCAAAAGATGCGGCTAAAATGAGAGCGAAATATAAAATAAAGCTTCCTGACGCTATAATCGCCTCATCTTGTAGGATTTACAAATGTAAATTAATAACACAAGATGAAGATTTCAAAAAAATAAAGGAAATCGAAGTTAAATCTATAGAAAATCGCTGATTTTGGAGCAGCAAGCTCTTTATCTTCCAATTGCATATGAAACAATAGAAATGGAAGAGCTATCGCAGATAATAGAAAAAGTAGAAGCTTCAGAAGACCTTGATTTCGAGGATGGGATGCACCTGCTGGAATCAAAAAATCTCTCGCTCATCGGAGCGCTTGCAGACCATGTGCGCAGAAAAACCGTTGGGGACAGGGTGATGTTCGTGACAAACTGCCACATAAACTATACCAACATCTGCACATCAAAATGCAGGTTCTGTGCATATTTCAGGGAAGAAGGACAGAAAGGTGCGTTCACCCTTACCATCGATGAGATACTGGAAAAAGCCAGAAAAGCGAAAGCTTCTGGCGCTACTGAACTGCATATCGTGGGTTCTCTTAATCCCAGACTGTCCATCGAATATTATGAAGACGTGCTCAGCAGGCTTCATGAAAAATATCCTGCACTCTCACTAAAGGCATACACAGCAGTTGAAATAGCGTATATAGCAGAGATGGAAGGACTGGGTTTAAAAGAAGTGCTTGTACGTCTTAAAACAGCAGGGCTTACAAGCCTTCCAGGAGGCGGAGGCGAAATATTTAATGAACAGATACGACAAAAGCTGTGCCCGAACAAAGCCAGCAGTGAGAAATGGCTCGAAGTCATGGAAATTGCCCACACCCTTGGAATAAAAAGCAATGCTACAATGCTATACGGTCACATCGAATCGCCTGCTGATATTGTAGACCATATCCTGAGGATAAGAGACCTGCAAAAAAGAACAGGCGGGTTCCAGGCATTTATCCCACTCTGCTTTCATCCTGATAACACAGAACTGCAAAAAGATGGTATAAGATTTTGCCCAACAGGATTTGATGACCTGAAAACGATTGCGGTTTCACGCCTTTTATTGAACGGTTATGTTAATAATATCAAGACTTACTGGGTCATGGTTGGCGAGAAGATCGCACAGATAGCACTTCATTACGGCGCAAATGACATTGACGGCACTGTGATGGAAGAGCGCATCACGCATGCAGCAGGTGCGACCACAGCAGAATACATGCCGAAAGAGAGGATAGTCCATTTAATAAAGAACGCAGGCAGGATACCAGTAGAGAGAACCACGAATTACGAAGTGATAAAAGAATATTCCCCTGAAAAAGCAGAATAAAAGCCAAGGTCCGGACTCGAACCGGAATGTAATCGCTCTGCAGGCGATTGCGTAGCCGTTCCGCCACCTTGGCGTTGAAGGGCTACATATACATAATAGATAATAAGATTATCGCATGTAATGGAAATATTAATAAACAAAGATATTCATACTGCAATAATGATACCCTTAAAATGCGATAAGGTTAATCTTGGTTGATTCAAAATATCAGTGACATAATTCAAGGAGATATGAAATTGAAGAGCCATAAAAGTGGAATACTGAGATTTGTGAATTATGAGAACACAATATGGTTGAGCATTGGACTTGCAGCACTTGTCTGGGTTCTGGATTCGCTTCTGGATTCTCTTATATTCCATGAAGATACTTTTATCGAACAAATAATTAATCCAAACAGTCAGGATATTGGAATCCGCGTGTTATTTGGATTAATTTTGATTGTATTCGGTATTTACATCCAATCTGGTATAACAAGGCTCAAGCGGATAGAAGATGCTCTGAATATAGCTACCATACAGGCTGAAGATGAGAAAAACAAAACAAAGGAGATTATTGAAGCCATAGGTGATGGCATAATCCTGCAGGATATGGATTATAAAATTCTATATCAGAACCAGATCCAGAACGAGATATACGGCAACCGTGTTGGAGAGTATTGTTACAAAGCGTATGAGGGCAGGGATTCTATCTGTGAAGATTGTCCTGTTGAATTATCTTTCAAGGATGGAAAAATTCATAAAACAGAGAGGACTGTTGCCACTGACAAGGGCATATTATATATCGAACTTACAGGATCGCCTTTAAAAGATTCTACAGGGAAAATCACAGGTGGGGTCAAGGTTATAAGAGATATCACTGGGCGTAAGAGAATCGAGGAAGCATTACGTGAATCTGAAGAAAAATATCGTGCCCTGTTTGAAGCTGCTCCAGTAGGTATCGGGATAGCAGACCTTGAAGGTAAAGTGCTTGACTGCAACGCTAATATGCAAGAGATGACAGGTTTTACTCTGGAAGAATTAAACACAGTCGGTGTTGGTGCTACTTATCTTGACCCGGGTGAGCGTGTGTCATTAATTAAAACCTTGCAAGAAACTGGAAGAGTATATGATTGGGACGTTAGACTTAAGCGTAAGGATGGAACGATTTATTATGCACTGCTGAGCGCAGATTTGTTGGAACTCAAAGGGCACAGAGTACTTCTTACCACGGCACGTGACATAACTGAGCGCAAGAGAGCAGAGAAAGAAAAGGATAGATTCCTTAAAGCCTTTGCCAGCAGTACCGACGGCATCACTATATCCGATGAAAAAGACTGGTTCGTCTATGTAAATGAAGCATATGCCAGGATTTTCGGCTACCATCAGGATGAACTGGTTGGGCATAGCTGGCACAAAATCACGCCGCCTGAGATGATAGCTACAACTGAAAAGGAGTTAGACAATACCATACATAACAAAGATACAGCCATATTCTACGGGGAAGTACCTGGCATGAGAAAGGATGGCACTATAATTCCTACAGAAGTCAGAGGCAGGGGTATCTGGGATGAGAATGACAACTATCAGGGACATATTTGCGTCGTGAGAGACATCACCGAGCGCAAACGAATGGTAGAAGAGCTACGCAGAGCGCATGATGAATTAGAAGTACGTATCCAGGAGCGAACCGCAGAATTGAAACAGTCTGAAGAAAAATATCGCACATTGATTG
>JAWOKW010000016.1:0-2709 GCA_033854095.1 Candidatus Methanoperedens sp.
CGTTAGCATCTCCTACCAACAGGGTTTCACCTGTTCCATAATAACCATATTTTTTAATGAGATACCCCATGAGCTTTATGGCATCCCGTGCCGTTTTACATCGTTCCAGGGCAATCCTGGAAAGCTCCGAGCTATAGAAAATGCGTTTTTCAGGGTCGGGTTCAGGATGAACTTTAGCACCACATGTGCATTCGCCTATCATGAGCTGGTGTTCATTCATTATTCCGTAATTGCTATCAAAATAAGCATAGGTTTTCAATTCTATGGGCAATGGAATTGGGTATTCCGTGTCATCTTTTGGATACTGAGGAATTGAACCCAGTGGAATACTTTCTTTAAATCCTTCGCCTTCTATCGGCTCATAACCATGCCCTCTATCATAGCCTATATATCTGCGAAGAGGGGTAGAATTGTATTTTGAATTAAACCCCAGACTGGAATCATCATAATATACATTTCTTTGCTCATCTTCAGCATAAGTGCGAGCCGGAACGTATATTACCCGTTCATCCGCAACATCATCATCTGAGTGTGCGACTATAACTGATCCATCAACTGTTGCAGCCTTACCTGCAATCATTGTTGTACATCCGAAATTATTCTTTTTCATATACAGCACCCACTAAGTATTATTAGAGTACCTGATATCCATATCGAAACTTATAAGCTATTTCGTAACATAAAATCTGCATGCGCATGGGGAAATAGGTTTTCCGCACAATATGCGCATGCATACGCATGCTTGCGCATGGATATAATAAAATATCAATGGGGTGATATCTATGAGAAAAAATCGTATTTGTACAACAATTTCCGCAAGACATTGGGGACTATTGAGGAAACACTTAGAAAAATTTATGACTCAACAAAAAGTCTTAGAGGCTGCCCTGGAAAAGCTTGAAGAGAGCTCAAGTAGAGATTCAGAACTACGCTCTGATGAAAAGCTTTGGAATGACATGGGTAAGGAACTCAGGCATAACCTGTGCATCATTCATAAAGACGTTATTAAAGAGGTTTTTAAATCAGGCGGCTTTGAGCGAATGGCTAAGAAGTCTGCCGAAATGAACTTGATGGAATTTCAGGTCATCTTTTCATGTAAGAAGCCGTTGAAAGAATGCAATTTGATGGAAATCATGGAAGGAATAGTTCAAAGTTATAGATTAGTAAATATATTCGACACAATAGAATATGAAGATCTTGGCAACTATTATTTATTAATTATATTTTATAATTTAGATATAGGAACCTGTACTATGAATATTATGTCAGGTTTTGAAAAGTTATTCAGAAAATGCGGTGTGAAAACTGAATCTGAGTTATCTGAAAATCATTTCTTCATGAAAATATACAAAAACTGAAAATATATTGAAAATTTTCTGGTTCGGCGCTATCTTTATTAGTCCTTAAAAGAATCTGCATTTATATGAAGCGTTTAATCCTTTTGGTATCGGGTAATGTGCAGAAGGCAGGTTACAGAGATCTAATAATCCGATTTGGGATGGCTCTTGGCTTGAAAGGCTATGCTGAAAATTTACCTGATGGAAGAGTTAAAGTTGTTGCTGAAGGAGAAGAGAAAAAACTTGAGCTTTTATAAGCTTGTCAGCGAAGGCGAGACAGATGAACGCCTCGATAGAGCAGCAGAGCTTGTGAAACAACTTATAGGGGCTGTACAAAATGGTTTCAGCGAAACAGTAGGTGCCATAAATTCTGTAAAAGCCGATACATCTGCAATGCTTGAGAAACAGGATAAAATGCTGGAAAAGCAGGATTTGCAACTGGAAATAACTAAACAAGGTTTTGCAGAAGTGAAAGATGAAATGCACCAAGGTTTTGCTGAAGTCAAAGAAGAGATGGCAAAAGGATTTGGGGATATGCATCACGGTATTGGTGAGGTCAGAGAGGAGGTTCACCTGATGCGGGACGACTTCCACGAGATGTTCATGCACGAAGTCAGCGAGCTCAGGGGAGAGATTGCAGAGGTAAAAGCCACGCTTGCAAGGATGCAGGCTGCTGGATAGAGAGCGCAGGCGTATTATCAATTTTGGGTAGCGCAGAGTGTGCGCTGGCAATTATGATTCCTGAGGCGGCGCTTCCGTGTGGGGAGACAGCGCAATAAGGCTAATGTCGGTCAAAAATTCCTCAGTTTCAGTGGGAGCGCACAGCATTTGATAAAGAGCGGCGCTGGGCGAGCAACAGGTTCTGTCTAAGGGTGAATAAAACTAAAGAGCGGGTAGGCGCAGATAATTGCTTATGATATAAGCCAGTCGTGTATTTTTTTAACCGCAGATGAACGCAGATAAACGCAGATAACAATTCGACTATCCTGCGCAAGATAGTTCAGAGCACTACGTGAGGTGCAAATCAGGGTTGCTTAGAATCTGCCTGTAAGCATTGCCGGTGACTTGCATAGGTACGCCTGACGATCTTTTTCTACACTCACCGATGCATTAAATCTGCGTTCATCTGCGGTTTAATTTTTACCAACATGTAATGTAACGGTCTCTATAACCCTCAGAGGGCTCGTAAGCTGTAGGCAGATAGAAGCTCTGCGTTGACTGCTGAACCAACACCACAAGGAGAATCCTGCCGTGGGATTCTCCCAGCACAGCGTATCTCAGTTCACCTGCGACCCTTATTTTGCGTGAATTTTTTCTGGTTTGAAATGTGTAGAGGCGGCGCTGGCAATTACGATGCCAGCGGCGGCGCTTC
>JAWOKW010000017.1:0-2664 GCA_033854095.1 Candidatus Methanoperedens sp.
GCTTTTGATTTCCCTACACCTGCTTCTTTTATGAGCGAGATGCTGCTGAATTTGATTGCAGCGGCTTTTTTCTTTTTGATTGCCTCCCTATAAAAATACCATATCACAGGTATCAAAAGAAGAGCAGTAAACCATAACGGGTTATCAAAATTCATCACTTCACCCTCGTCCTGAAAAATTTCAATACAGGCTGTATCCAGTCCTGAGATGTCGAGATCTCGATCATATCTATTTCAAGTCGTTTCATCATCTCAGATAGCTCTTTATTTTTCAATTCGACCGCTTTTCTATACTTTTCCCTGAATTCCGCATCATCTGTATCTACAAGTACCTGCTCCCCGGTCTCTTCGTCCTCAAGCTCGATCAGCCCGATATGCGGAAGTTCATGCTCGCGAATATCCCAGAGTTTTACAGTTATAAGGTCATGCCTGCTTTTTAAGACCTGAAGAGGTTTTTTAAGATTCCTGAGGTCATCCTGAAAATCTGAGATCACGAATATTACGCTTCTTTTTTTAAGTATCTTTGAGAGCCTGGCGAGCGGTACAGAAAGATCAGTGTTATTACGTACTGGTTCATGAAAAATGGTCTCACGTATTATGCGGAATGCATGTTTTTTCCCTTTCATGGGTGGAAGATATTTTTCCACGTTATCTGTGGCAAGCATCAGCCCGACCCTGTCGTTATTTCTCATGGCTGACATCACAAGAGATGCGCACAGTTCTATCCCTATGTCTTTCTTGATCGAACGCACTGTGCCGAACTCTGAAGAACGCGAGATATCGAACACTATCATCAGGCTGAGCTGGCGTTCTTCTATGAACTCTTTTACATAAGGATGGTTCATTCTTGCTGTAACGTTCCAGTCAATTGTCCTGGGGTCGTCGCCGAGCTGGTATTCACGTACCTCTGTGAACTCGATACCCGTGCCTTTAAAAGCTGAAAGATATGCGCCGCTGATTACCCCTTCTACGAGGCGGTTGGTCTTGATATCTATCTGCCTGACCTTAGAAATTATCTCTTTAGTATCAGGACGCTGCAAAGACATCACCTTAAGGAACCGGGACTTTATCAAGGATTGAGGTAATTATCTTATCTGATGTTATATCTTCAGCCATCGCCTCATAGGTCAGGATGATTCTGTGCCTTAAAACGTCCCTGGCGATTGCTTTAATGTCCTGAGGTGTCACATAACCTCTGCCTGCAAGCAATGCGTGCGCTTTACCTCCCAGCGCAAGATATATAGAGGCGCGGGGCGAGGCGCCATACTCAATAAAATCTTTGACCTCCAATCCAAACTTTTCAGGTTTTCTGGTCGCCTGCACGATATCAGTTATATATTTTGAGATTTTTTCATCCATATAGACGCTATGATTGAATCTTTGAATCTCGATTATTCGCGATGGAGTGATTATTTTTCGCACCTGTGGAATGCTGCCGCCTGCTACCATACTGATGATATCCTGCTCCTGTTTCTGTGTGGGATAGTCAAGCAGTATCTTGAACATGAACCTGTCCACCTGAGCTTCAGGCAGTTCATACGTTCCCTGCGTTTCGACAGGGTTCTGTGTCGCCATTACAAGAAATGGTGCTTCAAGTGCATGGCTTTCATCTGAGATCGTCACCTGCCGCTCCTGCATCGCTTCAAGAAGAGCGCTCTGGACCTTGGGCGGCGCTCTATTGATCTCATCAGCAAGAATGAAATTGGCAAAAATCGGACCCTTTTTTGTGGTGAAGGAGCAGGTATGCTGATTATACATCCTTGTCCCGATTATATCAGCAGGTAATAGATCTGGAGTGAACTGTATTCGCTTGAAGGATGATTCGATTGTGTCTGAAAATGTCTTTATCATCAGCGTTTTCGCAAGGCCCGGCATACCTTCAAGCAGCACATGTCCGTCTGCTACAAGCGCAAGGATTAGTTTATCAACCACATCTTCCTGACCTATAATTACTCTATGCATCTCGCTTATTATTTTTTCGAGTTCATGTGAGTATATCTGAGCCTGATTATTGAGTGACTGGATTTCTATGTTCATGCTATGACCTCGATTCAATCTTTATGCATGTATCTGGAATAAGCTCAAAGAATTCATGTTTTTACCTATATCACCTATAATATCTTCAATATCTATTTTTATGTTTTCCTGCTTCAAGAAATGAAGACAATGATTCTTGAAATATGCTCTACACTTTTGTTTGCTTCTGTGCTTCGTGAAAGTAGTGGCAAGATTATATTTGGTCTTACTGTCAACCGAATTGATTGAGTAATAACCTTTACCTTTCACTTTTACATAAACCTCGTCTGTATGTACTCTACCCTTTACTTTTGGTTTCATGTTACTTTCAAACTTTGAAAGTAAATTTGCATACTTTTTCACCCAGTAGAGTATTGTACCATCATAAAGATAGTACCCCTCATGCTGATTTATGTAATCTCTGATTTTACTGAGCGATAAACCTTCCACATATAAATGGAGGGTTTTTGCTATGATCTCCTTCGGATAAGTCATACCCTCAAAACCATCACGCTCTATAAAATACTTCTTACATTTATTGCACCAGTATTGCTGCTTTTTGACAAATTTGTTCTTACGAATTCCGCGTTTTATTACATCTTTTTCTTCTTTACAGTACGGACAAATCATTTTCGACTCTACAAATTAT
>JAWOKW010000018.1:0-3487 GCA_033854095.1 Candidatus Methanoperedens sp.
TTACTTAAAACCATATTGGTCAGATTAATCCTATCTTCAATATACGGCTCATCTCTTGCTTGCTTTAGTAACTCACATGCCTCCCCCTTCTCATCTTCTGGCATTTTGGCACAAATAGCTGATAACACGATCTGCATGTTGCCTATAGCTTTATCAAGTGCTATGGGATTTCCAACTTTTAAAAGATTCTGCCCTGCTTTACTTAATTCATTTCCTAAATCCGCAAATTGAGTACCCTGCGTTTGCTTATGAAGCTCCTTTGCCTTTTCTTGAATCTCAGCTAATATCTGTTTTATTCTTTCATCGATCACAGGAAGTCCTCTTTTGATCACTTTGGCTGCCCCAGGTGTTTTATCCTCTGTAGAATCGAGGAGCTCTACAGCACGATCACAATACCGCCGATAAGCGTTGAGGTCATGTTTCATGTCATCAAAATTCCGTGCTTGCTGCGCTTCTTTTAGTGCATTTGATAGACTTTCAACTGCTTCGAGAAGTTTTTCCTTGCTCTCTGAGCCTTCCACAGCACTTTTCGCTTCATTAAGATATTTCTGAACTTCTGTCTCTGAATCTTCTCTTTTGAATGTAATTGTATAGAATGATCTATAGAATGGAAGACAAAATTCGGCAGGGTTCGAATAGGTACTTTCCATTGATGATTTTTCAAAAAATTCTAAAGCTTTTTCTAATTCTTTTCTGAAATTCTCCTCATCAGCCTCCGTTGCCTTGAATATACACACCCTACCCAGAGAATGGTTTGCATAAACTTGCACATCTATGTCCTCCTCCTTTGTGAGTGACAGCAGGGCTTTTGTAGCCTGATCTTTTTCAGTAACGTGAACAAAAGCTGAACCAAGGACTTCTGCTGCAATCCCTCGCAGATTTATATTCTCATCCTTTGTGAGTGACAGCAGCGCTTTCCATGCTTGATTTTTGTCAATGAAACTAGCAAAGTTATTTCTGAGTTCCCACACTGCCTTTCTGCGCTCCTCCACATCCTCGCTCTGAGCCATCTTATGAATCTCAGCTTCATTTATCAACTTTTGCCACATGTTAATCTCTTATGCAATCCCTCATTAAAAATTTTTCGATAAACTGGTTTTCATCATTATAATGCTATTTATTATATAAATATACATAACTATTATTAGCATTATTTATTTAATGGGATAAATTTATAAGGTAGGGAATGAAAAAAGATATCGAAATGAAATTTGAAAAGGCTGTCAAGAGCACATACAAATATATGGAAATCACAAACAGTGTACCTGCTCTGGGAAATCTTTACATTACAAAATCTGTTTTTGAGAACAAAAAGCCACCTACAATAAAAATAACTGTTGAATGGTAGATTCCTGCCCTTCTGGATAAACCCAACTATACAGCACAGCAATAGCGGTCGTGGCGATATCTGGGAGATCAAAACAGATCAGATGAGGGATATTTCCGAAGTATCTAAGTTGCATTGAGTTCCAAGCCCCTTTCAGTAATCAGGAATATTTATGCCATTTCAGGCTGGTTTAAATATACAGACGTTGTACCAATATTAGAGGTGTAATTTCAGGAGATGGTATCGTGTTGACAAGAAATGAGTGCTCTGAATGCATATTGGATGGCAAATTAGGACTGCATTGTTCTCATCCAGGCAGGAATTGTCTGCGTAAAATTCCGACTAATGTTTTGGGAATTTGTTCGATGTTCACCCCACGCATCCCGCCCAGATATAGACATTAAAATCGAAAATAAGGGTGCAATTCACTCATTCAAAGCCGTCATGATCTCAGCATACAATTCTGTTGAGCATCTCCAGCCCATGCGTATCATTTCATTGAGACCTGCAAATGCTTCCTCTTTTGTGAGCAGTTCCATTTTCATCATTCTAAAAAGCAGGTAAATCGTTCCGTGATGCTCTATTCCTTCTGTTTCTGCCATGCCTCTTGCTTCCTCGTCATCCAGCAGCGCTATACCATTTAACTCAACAGCCAGAGCAAGGACATCGGCATCTGCTTCGTGAATCTTGGGATTTTCTCTGAGTGTGCCTATGTATCGCCTATCAGCAGGTGTTTTTATTTTGATTACCCTGCTCTCGATCAGTTTTTCAATCACAAACGCTTCCTGTCTTCCACGATTCTTCCCTGCTTCTACGACTTCTATGCAAACAGATTGCGTTGTGTATTTGTCTTCAGGAAATTGCTTTATTTTTTCAATGAGATTTATCTTTCCAAGATATATCAGAGGTGTGGCGTCAAAAACAAGAGGTTTCATCTGAGTGCCTTTTTAATATCCGAGCTTATGAACTTCTCAGATTTGATCCATACAATACCTTTTTCACGCACAATGTCAGCAAAATCCCATACAGAACATCCTGCCATTTCTGCTGCTTTTAGAAACGTAATTCTTCCTTCTTCGAGAGATTTTAACGCTCGCTGCTCCTTCCAGTGCTGTAATCCCTCTGCAAGTAATTTTCTTATCGAGGCTGATTTTTCAAGAGACTCTTCCTTCATAAAAGCTTCAAGTTCTTTAAAAACTTCTTCTGGAATCCTGGCTGACACGCTTATTTCTGTCATGTCTGTATTGTATGCAATGCATACATAAAAGACTTTTCGTGGATAAAAAAGCAAATATATCTTTATGCATAATATATTATAGGGGCAAATATGAGAAACCTTGATATTAAACAGCTTGATGAGAAGGATGAAATCACAAGCATCCTTATTTCTCTTGGCATGAGCAGAGTTGCTGCCAGAATACTGGCTTATCTTCAAAATGTGGATGAAGCTGCATCTATTGAGCTTGAAAAGAATACAGGGCTGAAGCAGCCTGAGGTCAGTATTGCTACAAGAGAGTTAATAGAACGTGACTGGATAAACCTGCGGAAAGAGAAGAAAGCTGGGAAAGGCAGACCGCTCAGCATATTTTCGCTCAAGATCGGTTTTAATGAGATAATTGATTAACTTGAAAAAGATCAGAAAAAAGCAGTTGATGAGATGCGATCTAAGGTTGAGAGATTGAAAAAATTGAGAAAAGATCAACTCAACCAATTTCAGAAAGCAATTCCTGCAATATGAGTAGCACGATCATTTCTGCATGGGAAATACGCCGTATTCCTTTGGAGAATTTTTATATAGTGCAGTTGAAATCGATATTTGTATATGATTTCCACTGGAATTTTTCTGCATAGATAAGTTGATTTCATTGGCTTTCCTTCCTGAGCGTATAGAGTTTATATGCCAGATACTTCCTGAGCGAGGTATGGTTCACCGTGTTCATGGTTCACATCAAGGAGGAGTAAGATGCAAACAATGTTTTTACAGGTAAAACCAATACAGTATCTCCGAAGAGTAATAAGAAAGCCTATAGAGTCCTCTGAATATACATTCGTCTCAGACCAATACAGATGTGGGCATACTACCGAAAGACGTCCTAATGCTCTCCCGGTCTGCACCCCCTTATTGCTGAGGTAAGGAGATGGCCATCTATAATAATCTCT
>JAWOKW010000019.1:0-9332 GCA_033854095.1 Candidatus Methanoperedens sp.
TATGCAGCCGGCGGAATTACTTGAATTGATTGATAAAGGCGAGGACAGCAGGACGCAGTTCAAGAAAGATATTACCAGCGCAGTCCAGCTTGCTCAGGAAATGGTGGCGTTTTCAAACACAAAAGGCGGTTCTATCATAGTCGGAGTGGATGATGCAGGAAATATTGCGGGTATTGATAGCGAGGACATCCGCAGATTGAACCAGTTGATTTCGAACAGTGCAAATGAAAATGTGAAACCTCCCATAACCCCATTCAGTGAAATAATAAAAATAGGAGATAAAAAAATACTGGTCATAGAGATAAAAGAAGGGGTCAACAAACCGTATTGCACAAACGAAGGTATCTATTTTGCCAAAGTCGGGTCTGACAAACGGAAAATATCCCAGGAAGAACTGCTGCGGCTTTTTCAGGAATCAGGTAAGTTATATGCAGATGAAATGATAATCCATGATTCATCTGCAAACGATATTGACAAAGAGCTTTTTTATACATTCTATGAGAAACAATATGGTGAAAGTATAGAAGAAGCAGGGATGCCGCTTGGTAAAATACTTGAAAACCTGAACCTTGCGCGTGAAAATAAGTTAAATCTGGCAGGATTGTTATTATTCGGTAAAAATCCGCAGAGATATGAACCTGTATTTTTGATAAAGGCAGTAAGTTTTTTCGGTAATGAAATGGGAGGCACCCAATATCGTGACAGCGAGGATATTGATGGAAATCTTTCAAAACAATACAGGAACGGAATGGCTTTTTTACTGCGAAATTTAAAAAAAATACAAAAAGGTAAAAATTTTAACGCTCCCGGAGTCCTTGAAGTATCAGAAATCGCTTTGCAGGAACTGCTGGTAAATGCACTCGTCCACAGGGATTATTATATCGGCGCGCCCATTCGAATACTAATATTCGACAACAGGATCGAGATCGACAATCCAGGTAAACTGCCCAATAATTTGACAATAGAAAATATAAAATCCGGGATTTCATGCATACGGAACAGGATTATTGCTTCATATGCTTTCAAAATGCTGCCTTACCGTGGTCTTGGCACCGGAATAATAAGGGCATTGAAAGATGACCCGAATATTGAATTTATCAATGATATTTCGGCTGAACGATTCAAAGTGATAATACGAAGACCAGTTTGATTCAAATTCGATAGTTCATATGATTGGATTTTATTAAATATAAAACTACCAAAGATTTAGCTCAAAACCTATGATTGGATGCTCTGCTCCGAAGTTCAAGATCACTTCTGGATGGAACTCGCCAAAAACCCCTGCCTTTTTACCTTCAATCAGAATATCAGCGCGCCTGCCTTCGATAAATGCAGGGTCTTCAGACTCAGCGACCTCATAATCCGTGCATCTTTCTCTCATCACAACATCCACAATAGCCTGTATCTCAGTAAAATTCGCCTGCGGATGGATTGCTGCACATCCAAGCCTCTGCTCGGTCTTGCAGTTCAAGACCACCTCGCCTACTTCGAATATACGCTGCGGGAGTTCACGATGTCGATTTATTGAAAGAATCTCAAGCAGGTCCGGCAGGATGGCAGGGCGCACAATTGTGTGATCTTCACTTATTGGATGCAGGATATGTGTGACTCCTTCTGCTTTTTTACGGCGCATCATATCGAACTGGACACGCTCATTTGTGAGTGTGAATGGCATTACTTCAAAATAACCAAGCCCAACCATTATTTCATGGATAGCATCCCTGAGTTTTGATATTGGATGGGCGCACCCGATCGTGGATGTGGCTGGAAGCTCAGGTTTTATTTTATCAAAGCCATATCCTATGGCAATATCCTCGATAAGGTCCCATGTATGCAGGATGTCAGAACGATAAGCTGGAACTGATACTTTGATAGTTTCATCTGACACTCTGGCAGAATATCTCATCTTTTCAAGGCTGTGAATAATCTCTTCATTTCCGAGCTTGATTCCAAGAAGTTCCTCGGCTTCGCTGCTCCTTAAGTTCATGAGCCTTGATTCAAGCCTTGGGGTTTCTTCTTTGCCGTCGATAGTAACAGATTCGATTGTCCCTCCGCGCTCGGCTAATGATGCAGCCACGATGTTCAATGCTATCGATACAGCAGGGTCAAGCCCTGTCACTTCAATGAGCAGGTCAGTTGTTTCTTCTGTTACTCTTGTGAGCTCGCCATTGATTATTGGTGGGAATGAAAGCACATTGTCCTGTGCATCGAGAATGAGTGGATATTTATCGAATTTTTCGAGGATGTATGCGAACTTGATGCCCTTTGGATGTTTTTCGAGGATTTCCCCAAGTGCCATCGGCTGTTTAAAGTCAAGAGGGATAAATTTGAATGACGGGTCTTTGGCTATATACCTGAAGGGCGGTGTTATTCTTCCAAGGTCGTGCACTCCTATTGAGACCTTTTTCCTGTTCCTCCCTACTGCCCAGTGAAGCGATTCCTGAAGTGCCATCAGGGATTCGATGCTGCGTGAATTGAAATGCATCCCCCTGATTACTGCACATGCAAGATAAGGGCGGATTTTTTCGATTTCTGCACCTTTTGTGATTTCGATACCCGACGGCGTGACCCTGTATTCGCAAAGCCCTGTTTCAAGTCCCAGAAATCCTCTGAGTGCCCGCGCTACGCCTTCTGTGCTGTAAAGGTCGGGTCTATTTGGAAAGAACTCGATATCAATATGGTCGTCCTCGATTCGTTCTATATCGCAGCCCATCATGGGAATGCGCTGGATGACTATCTTTTTATCTACACCTGAGAGTTCTTCAAGATCATCGTAATATACTGTAATAACAGGCATTTTTATCAGCCAAAAAAGGTGCAGATGATATATTAATCATTCTGTTCCTTGGAGATAATATTTTTAAACGCCAGGTGAATTGTATGGTTCATGATCAAAGTCTCTGACATCACAGTTTACCTCAAGTGCCCAAGAATGTGTTATTTTACGAACAGAGGACATGAACTGGTAAAAAATATCACTCCACGATACATTGAGCGCATAATATTGAAAGAACTGGCTCTGACATACAGCGCAGCTTTCAGCATTACGGATAAACATTCTTTTCTTAACGATGAACTTAATAGGATATCAAACGATATTCGTATGATCTATCCTGCTGAGCTATCCGGGATCGACGATAATGCGCTGGCGAATTCTATATCAAATGTCCGCTCCTGCCTTGACGAGATATGTTCCAATCTTTCTTCGAATGACGATTTTTATGCCAGCACATCAGTTGAGGCTCTGCTGCGCTCTGAGAAATTCGGATTGACAGGCAGCCCTGATAGACTGATAAAAATAAATAATGAATTTATTCCCTCAATAATAAAAACAGGCAATATGCCTGAGAACGGTATCTGGCGCAGCGACAGGATCCAGTTGACTGCGTATGCAATGCTGGTCGGAGAAATATATAATTCTGCTGTTGAACACGGATTTGTTGAATATGCTCGATGGGGGAAAGTAAGGGATGTGACAATAAAAAGACATGAGCGCAGGAAGGTACTCCAGATAAGGGACAAAATTAAAAAAATCCAGGACGGTTCAATGCCTGAAAGACCAAAAGATGCGCCGTGCGAGCATTGTGGATTCAGGGAGATATGTGATGTTAAATCCACTCTTGCGTCCAGATTTTTTTAACGGTAATTTTTTCACACAAACATCCCTGCTGCTTCTTCTCTTGTCTCCTTGACGATCATCTTGTCATATGCGTCCTTGAAATCCTGCATGGTTACAGATTTGCCTTTTCTCCTGATCACGAACATGCCTGCCTCGGTGACAATAGCTTTTAGATCAGCGCCACTTAACCCGTCTGTCATTTTTGCGAATTCTTCAAAGTCTACATTTTCAAGTTTCATGTTCCGTGAATGTATTTTAAGTATTTCCATGCGTCCTTCTATGTCAGGCAGCGGTATCTCGATGATCCTGTCAAACCTCCCAGGGCGAAGCAGCGCAGGGTCAAGAAGGTCGATGCGGTTTGTGGCTGCAACGATTTTAACATCCCCGCGCTTATCAAAACCATCAAGTTCTGCCAGGAGTTGAACCATCGTTCTATTAACCTCTGAAGAACCTGTTGTGCCGTCGTATGTCCTTCGGCTTCCCACCGCATCTATCTCATCTATAAAAACTATGCTTGGAGCTTTTTCCCGTGCAATATCAAATACATCCCGCACAAGGCGTGCGCCTTCCCCTATGTATTTTTGCACAAGTTCTGTCCCGCTCATTCTGATAAAAGTGGCTTTGGCTCTGTGAGCCACGGCTTTGGCTATGAGGGTCTTGCCTGTGCCAGGCGGGCCATAAAGCAGGATGCCGTGAGGAGGCTCGATCCCTACTTCTACGAAAAGCTCAGCATTGGTGAGCGGAAGTTCAAGCGTCTCGATAACCTCTTGTATCTGCTTTTGCAAGCCGCCTATCATGTTGTAATCCACATCAGGAGCTTCTATCAGTTCCATTACCCTGGCTCTTACATCGGCTGACTTTGAGAGGATTTTGACAATAGCGAGGTTGCCAGTGACAGCAACGCGCATGCCGTTCCCTATCTCTGACTTGAGTTCGTCAGGCACCCATGTGATAACTTCCTGATTGCTGCCGTGTTGCCTTAAAAGCGCCATATCATCGAGCAGTTCTATGACGCTGCAAATGAAAAGGGGAGGTTTTTTTAACTGTTCTATCTGTTTCTGGTATTCTTCTATTGTCTGGACATATTTATTATTCAGAATGGCTGCTTCAAGCAGCCTTGAATGCATCTCTTTTACTTGGTTTTTTAGAGACTCAACGATTTCCTGTAATTCCTTTATTTCAGTCTCTATGTCTTTTTTTATCGGACTTCCCACAACTGGGATTTTTGCTATTGCCTCTGCCATAAAGGAAATAATGGGTTTATAGCATATAAATATTGGGTGCTAAGGTTTATTATCTCCCAATGAAATTAACCGTTCCCATGAAGCTCATCGCTTTTGTAGGAATGCCTGCATCAGGAAAATCTGAAGCGTCCGCAGCAGCGCGCAGGCTGAGCATCCCGATTGTCAATATGGGAAATGTGGTAAGGGAGGAAACTGAAAGACGTGGGTTAGCCCTGACAGATGAGAACCTGGGAGGCACAGGAACAAAGCTCCGCATTGAGGAGGGCATGGATGCTATCGCTAAACGCTGCGTCCCTCGCATCCGCATGCTGGGCTCTCCAGTCGTAGTGGTTGACGGCACGCGGAATATAGAAGAAATCAATTATTTCAAAAGACAATTTGGGAATGACTTCAAGCTTATAGCTATTAAAACTCCGTTTGACCTCAGGTTCGAGCGTGTGAAAAAACGCTGCCGCTTGGATGATATGAGCAGTATCGAGGAGTTAAAAAGACGGGATGAACGTGAAAAAAGCTGGGGATTGGAAGGAGCAATCGAGATGGCTGATGTGACAATTGAGAATACGCGTTCTATTGAAAAATTCAGGAAAGAAATAGAAAAACTGCTGCTAAAGTTATGAATGTAATTGTCAGGGTCTCTACACTTATCTATCCTACTGAAATCGAAGAAAAAGTCAGGGTTGCTATTACGAATATATTTCCCATTGACCTGAATATCCAGGATTTTGGAATCCCGCGTTTTTATGGGGAGGGGGACCTTGAAAGCCTTCGAAAGCTGCATTTGCTTTTAAGGGAGGAGCGGATTCTTGACACGTGCCGCCATGTACTCCTCACAGGGATTACAGGGAACAGTACACAGTTCCGCCTGAATAAACAGGTGTCTTTCATGGGAAAGGTGAATTTCCCGGCAGGAGAGGAAAGCCTGGGTTCGATATATGTCGAAATTTCTGCTGAGAATAAAGAAGACCTTCTGAAGCTCATTGACTGGCTTGCACCCCAGACAAGTGAGGGAAAACCTGTTATGGAGAGCGAGCTTTAATGGGTTTTTCAGAATATCTTGCTGCAAGGGATTACCTTACTCTTATTGGTCAGCCCATAATCACCTATATTCTGGTAGTGTCTGTATTGCAGGGCTTTTTTTCGCTCCTTTATCTACTTAAAAAAGAAAAATATTATAATTATTTAATAAAATGTTTATATCTTAATACAGGTCTTTATATTGTGGGTTTTATTTTTCTCATCTGGTTCCATATAAAGATCTATGATACTGTCTTGATCGAGTATCCTGCTGTTATGCAGCAAATGATACCTGTTGAGAGCAGTCGTTTTGCAGTGCCGCTGTGGATTGAGTCTGAAAAACTGTATTTCTTAGCCATGGTCACGTTGGTTTTTGTATTAGCAATGAAGCGCAGGAAAGATGTAATTTCCTTTCTCGGCTTGACATTAGCTGTTTTTTCAGCCATCGTATATTTCTTCTCAAATCCTTTTAAAGAGCCCCTGCCTGTAGTGCACAGTGAGATCACACGATGGTACACAGCTTTAGCTTCTGGAGATGCCAGCATTTTCCAGATTGCTGGCATGCTCTATGGGCGCATAACGTTCTACTACAATTCAACATATATGTGGGTGCATCCGCCGTTACTGTTCATTGCATATGCTTCACTTATAATCACTTTTGCTGCATGCGTTTATATGTTGCTTCGGCAGGATAGGAGCTATGATGAGATCGCCTACGGCTCTGCTAAGATTGGCTATATTCTGCTCACTATAGGGATGCTTATCGGCTATCCCTGGGCTATAGAAGCTTGGAAAGACAGCGCATGGTGGTGGGATCCCAAGATCAGCGGCTCTATGATGATGTGGGCGCTTTACACTGCGTATCTGCATATTCATTTATATGTCGGCAGGGGAAAAATGTGGGGTGCGACAGCGTACATCGGCATAATTTGCTTTGCGTCGCTGATATTTACGTACCTGCTTACCTACCTTGTTCCAGGGATACATTCTGTGGTGCAGCCGTGAACTGCTCAGGGACTCGCAGAGCGGAAAAATAAAGAGGGCTGTGCCCTCTCAATCCTTCTATTTCTTGTGTATAACTATGCTTCCGCTGGCGATTTCCTGTACAGGAGAGGATTCCATGTCATCAGAGCCAGGTGCATTGTCATAGACAATGGTTTCTGTAACCATATCCCATATCTTGATGCGGAATTTATCAATACCTCCGCCGCCGTTGATCTGTCCATCAACTGCTGTGAGCAAGAATCCATAGTTTCCTGTTCCATTTATAGTACCATTGCCCTTATACTGCGCTCGTGCACCTGATACTACAAGCCAGTCGTATGAGGTGGAGTGGAAGTTAAAGTCTGCTACCTTGAACTGGAATTCTGTATTTCCTGTGGGAATTTTGGCTCCTTTCTGATACTTCGAGACAAAGCCGAAGCTGGCTTTTCCTGTAAGCTGTGTATCTGGTACATACGCGCCAGCCGTAGAATTGATCCAGCCTCCGCCTGTTACAAACCCGCCGTTTGGATCGTATGCAACAATGTATTGATAGAGTTCTGTGTCTGTATTTCCATGATTGTCACTGACAGTCAGATTGATAGTGTACACACCAGTATTGTTGAACTGATGCAACGCCGATAGTGTCGCTGGGAATGCTTCTATTGGAGTGGTATCTGAACTGCCGTCATCCCAGTCCCATATAGCACTGCCTGTACCTGCCCCTGTAACAGTGGAGCTGGCTGTTATTGTTGTTCCTATCTGTATCAGGCTGTTTGAGACTGATATTGGTCCGACATCAACAGGTATTTCAAACCTGTACGCAAGCGGCAGATAATCGATGTTGTAATCATCAAGCTGATATGGTTCATCGCATATCCCGTCGTGGTCCGCATCTGTGCATGTCTGGCTGAATCCGTTGCCATCTGGCTTTGCCCAGAAATTGCCTCCAAGATTGGAGCCGCCGATAATGTTTGTGCCTGGTGTCAGGGTAGTATTCCAGATGTTGTTGCTGCTTTCTATATCGATGAAAGAGTTGTTGGTATTGTTAAAGAAGTTGTTATGAATCCGGTTATTGCTGGATGAAATCAGGTAAATACCTAACCCGTCGCTGTACATGTAGCCCGCATCGCTGGAACCATAGTTGTTCGATACGGTGTTGTCGGTAAGCACATTGTCGCTGGAAGAATCCATATAGATACCGTAGCCATAGCCGTAGGCATAGCTTGAGCCGTCGTAGCTGTGGGCGTGACCGTAGCCATAGTTGTCTGATGCTGTGTTGTTGCTGAGCGTATTGTTACTGGAAGAAATTAGATAGATGCCATAACCATAGCCATAGCCGTAAGTGTTACCGATGCCGTAATCGCCGTTTGCCTCGCCAGAGCCGTAGTTGTTTGATGCGATATTGCTGCTGAGCGTGTTGTTACTGGAAGAATCAAGATAGATGCCATAGCCATAGCCTGTGGCTTTGTCCAATTTAATGTCTTCGCCGTAGTTGTTTGAGGCTATGTTATTGCTGAGCGTGTTATTGCTGGAACCACCAAGCCAGATGCCGACATCGTTGTTATACGAGACATTGTTCCCGGTGAGCGTGTTGCTGCTGGAAGATGCTATTAAGATGCCCTCTAAGCTGCCGTTCGAGACAGTGTTGCCGCTTATTGTGTTACTATCACTGGAATAAAGCAGGAGGATGCCGCCGTAGCTGTTGTCCGGGGCGGTGTTGCTTATGAGCATGTTGTTACTTGATCCCCACAGAACAATGCCTCCCATGAACATATAGTGGTATTTAACATGCCCGTTGTTTGAAACAGTGTTATAGCCCAGCATGTTATTCATAGAAGATTGCAGCTTTATGCCTGTGGGATTGTTCGAGATGGTGTTACTGCTCAGCATATTGTCGTCGGATTCCGACAACAAGATACCGAACTCGAAATTATTTGAGAAGTTGTTGCCGCTCAGCGTGTTATTGTCGGATGAGTCAAGACTGATCCCATCTGAAAAATTATTGACATTCAGGTTCTTGATGGTGACCCGTGCTCTTCCATTCAGGTACACCCCGTTGCCATCACCGGGTCCTGTTATCGTGTATCTGCTGCCATCTAAGGTTACACCATCACTGTCTATCCGAACTGGCAGCGTTAAATCCTGATTCAAGGTACATGTCTTTGTTCCATTATCCCATGCCCCTATCAGCGTGCAGTCCCCGCCTGTTTCATTATCGTTGATGAACCATGCGGTTCTGGGCAGGACATTGATAGTAACATTCTTAGATGCATTACTGTAGTTGGTCATATCAGAAGGCGTAAAATCTACATAAAGCGTATGCGTACCCACACTGAGCACAGTGCCTGCCGGCGGAGTATAATTAAAGCTTCCCTCTACTGGAGTTTCTCCGACTGAAGCCGTGGCATTTAACTGAACGCTGCTCAACGCAGTTCCATAATAAATATCAGCAGGGTTATCCCATGTGATTG